>NZ_JAFREH010000017.1:0-52580 GCF_017377625.1 Faecalibacterium sp. Marseille-Q3530
ACATCTTGCCGCCGCAATCGGCACAATAAAGCAAGCCTGTGAGGGGAGCTGCTTCGCCCCAGCCGTCCGGGTAGCGTCTGACATTCCCACGGATTTTCTGCACAAGGTCAAAGGTCTGCTGGTCAATGATAGGCTCATGGGTATTCTCGAAAATTGTCCATTCGTCCTCCGGGACATAATGGCTTTTCTTGTCCTTGAAGTGCTTTCGGGTCTTGAAATTGATGGTGTGTCCCAGATATTCACGCTTTTCAAGAATGTTGCAGATGGTGGAAGAACCCCAGCCGTACACATCTTTGAAAGTCTTGTTTTTGTTCACGCCCTCGCCGTGTTGGGCAAGGTAAGCAGACGGAATAAGCACCTTTTCCGATTTCAGTTTGCTGGCGATCTGATACGGACCGTAGCCGTCAATCGTCATGGCAAAGATGCGCTTGACCACATCAGCGGCTTCGGGGTCAACCAACCATTGGTCTCTGGCTTCGTTCCAGAGATAGCCGTAAATGACCGTGCCTGTGAGGTGCTTGCCGGACTTGCCTTTTGACTGGAAAGTGGAACGGATTTTACGGCTGGTGTCTCTGGCGTAATACTCGTTCATAATGTTGCGGAAAGGGGTAAAATCATCGTCCCCTCTGGCACTGTCCACGCCGTCATTGATGGCGATAAGGCGAACGCCACGCTGACGCAGGATTTCCATAATCTGACCGACTTTCAGATAGTCACGACCCATGCGACTCATGTCCTTGATACACAGGTACTCCACATTCCCGGCTTCAACCTCTTTCATCATTGCCAAAAATCCGGGACGGTCAAAGCAGGTGCCGCTAATGCCATCGTCTGTGAAATGGACAATGTTTGTAAAGCCCTGCCGTGCGGCGAACTCCTCCAACATAGCTTTTTGATTGGAAATGGAATTGCTCTCACGCTGTTGGTCATCATCTTTGCCAAAGTCATCACGGCTCAGTCGTTCGTACAGAGCAGTGATTTTCTCGTTTTTTCTCATAACTTGCGCTCCTTTCTTCGGTTTTAGGTTGTGTGTTCTAAGAGACTTCCCAACCGCTTGATTAAGAAGTCTTTTAGAGCATACAACACCGGCAGCCAATTTATACTTTTTATACTGGCGAACAGCAAAGTGTTCCGGCTTGTCCTTTTCCAGTTCTTCAAAAAGCTCGTCCACGGCATTTTTGAAGTTTTCGTCATCCTCGCGGGCTTCGCTGGCGTTGATGAACTCCAGCAAGGTGGAGAAGTTCTGCTCCTCCTCCGGGGCCTCATACCAGATGTAGCCGATCAATGCACAGTAAAGCAGCCGTTCCGCTTTGATCCAGAAATCCTCGCCAGATTTTTCGCCATCCCCCTTTGTGTTGGCGATGATGGTATTGACCAGTTTCAGAATATCCTTCTCACTGCGGATGTAATGGAACGGATTGTATCGCATAGATTTTTTGAAATTGATGGTGTTCAGGACTTTGATCTTATACCCGGCATCCGAGAGCATCTTTCCGCACTCGACAATAATTGTGCCTTTGGGATCGGTCAGGACATAGCTGACCTTTTCGGGCATTTGCATCAAGTTGGGCTTGACGTAAAATCGAGTTTTACCGCTGCCACTGCCGCCGATTACGATGACGTTTTTGTTCCGAGCATACTTCGGATGCTTTGGTCTACCACTCATCATCAGCCGTTCGGTCTGTGTGAGGATGACGTTGTTCTCGAATACCGGGTCAATAAAAGGTTCGATGTCCTTCTGGTTGCCCCACCGGGCAGAGCCGTATTCCTCGCCCTGCCGATACTTCTTCGCGTTCTTTCCTTTGAAGTAGATCACTGCTTTCAGCACAGCCGCGCCGACCAGACCTACCAGCAGATCAAACGGGTGAAAGCTGGGCAAGGCACTTTTGTAGGCCAGACCAAAGTTCATAAAGAGAACCATGAGCCTGTCCATCACGGAATCGCCATTGCAATGACGGTAGAGCCATGCGGCCTTTTCCACCATGTAAAAGGCGATGATGTACGGAAAATTCAGCAGGATCAGCTTTTTCATATCTGCTGCCTGCGCCATCCTGCTGATTTCTGCAGCCAGTTTTTTGCCCCAAGCCGTACCGCCCGTCTGGTTGGACGGTGCTTTGCGCGGCAGGCGGGCAGGTTTTTTCAGATTCTTCATCGTATCGGTTCCTGCTCCCTCTTCTTTTCTTTCTTGAGCTGACGGTGATTGGAAAGTTCCTCTTTCACCTTTTCCAGCTTCTGACGCACCGATTCGCGTTTCTGCTTTTTCAGCGTTTCGCTGGTGTACTCCTTAAAAGCGGCGGTCATAACATCCACGTCCTTGGCCTTGAAAAAGACCAGATATTCGCTTTTTCCCTCCTGTTCCACCTTTTTCAGACTATAATCAATGCCATATTTCCGGGCCACCCGGTCAAACGACTTGATATTATTGTCCGTAACCACGATGTTCGTGATCTGCGCGCCGCTCTTTTGCAGGCTCTTGATGCTCTGCTTACCTGTTCTCTTGCATTGACCTTTCCCTTTCTTCTGCTGCTTTTTCTTGTCCATCTCTGCCAGCAGCTTTATCAGGGCTGCTTTCAAAATCTGTGCCGTGATTTTTCCTCCTTTGATGCACAGCGAAATGGTTTTCTCATTGACTTCTTCCTGCACGGTTGCTCACCTCCCATCTATCACCGCTGCATCAGGGGCGGACTGCCCCGGCCGCAGGCGGTGCGGTATCGACCAGCACCGAACGAAACTTCTTACGGCACTGGTGCAGCAGATAGCCACACTCCCATTTGTGCCGGCAGTGCTTGCAGGGATGGCCGCTGTCCGTTCCCGGACGCTGGCGCATCATGCGTTCAAACGGATTATCGGTAAAATTCATAGGCTTAACCTCCCTGTTCAGCCAGCGGCAGCACTCCACGCCGCTTCAAAGTATGGTAAAGGAACTTCCGGCCTTTTTGCGTCCATGCCGTGTGCAGCTTTTCCACCTCGGAACCATCGCTGCGCTGGAGCCGGAACGTCAGGCTGGATGTATAGCCCTTGCCGTGGTGTTCCGAATACAGTACCCACTGGCCATTGGCCCGGTACTGGATGCCGTGCAGATGCAGTAACCGATTGAACACCTTGGCTCCGCAGCCGTACTCTTTAGCGATCTGCGTAGTCGTTACCAGCGAATCGGAATCGCTCAGCTGCGCTTCATAGCTGCTCCGGCGCGGCGGCTTCTTATGCAGCAGGCCCAGCAGTGTATCCCAGTCAAACGGCTGCGGATGGTACGCCGCACCGACTGCCGTGTGGTGCAGTTTGCAGAGCTTCTTTGCCATGTCCTGCGTGATGCGGTAGTCTTTCACATACCGCTGCACCGTGCGCCCGCCTTCATCCTGCAGCCGGACACGGGGCATATACTCGTAGTCGCGGCCCTCAATGAAACCATACTGGCACATACGCGGAAACCACTTGCGGAAATCGCTGCGAATGTGCATCTGGTCATACAGATCACGCGCCCACAGCGTAGAGGGCAGCGTGTCCATACTCATGAATACGATGTTCATGGGGTTGTCCTCCTAGTTCTTATCTACTCTGCTGCCCCACCCAAATTCATGCCGAACCTGTGCGGAATAATAGCTGTCCACGGTCACAGGTGCGTTATAGAGTGTTGCCAGCAGGTACTGCTTGATGTTCCGAATCTGAGTGCTGTTTTCTTTTAAGCACTCCAATATGTACTGGATATGCGAGGAATCCAGCTTCATCAGGCGGCTTTTCACCACCTCTTTCGGCTTTTCCTCCCCGCAAATGCGCAGGAACTTCTTTCTGCTGGTGACAGTTTCTACCAGCAGTTCCAGAATCTCATACAGGACCGCTTTATCTGCCGGATAGCCCTGTTCCAGAATTTCCAGTTCCAGAGCCTCCTTGAAATAGCGGCGGTACTGTTCTTCTTCCTGCAATTCAGCCGGATAGATAAGATCAGTTTCACTATTATCTGTCTTATTTATCTTCTCAGTATTACTTCCGTTTGATTTTGGAACTCCCGGAAGTTCGGTTTTCATACCGCCGGAAGTATGATTTTCATACTTCCAGTAGTTCGATTGCGAAAGCCCCGCATAAAGGTCTTTCACATACAGCAGATTGGGTTTGCCAAGTCCCTGTCTGCGCCGCTCGATGAGCCGAAACTCCTGTTCCAGTTCATCCAGCAGTTTGACTGCCTTTTGTCTGGCACAATGAATAGAGTCCATGACTTCCTCTATCGTGCAGATAATGTAGGCGTTGCCGTGCTTGTCCTGCCAGCCGTTCTTAATGGAAAGGCTCATACGGTCAAGCAGCACAGCATACAGCAGCTTGGCATCCCCGGACATCTTCTGGAACAGATCAGCCTTGACCAGTGCCTTCGGCACACGGTAAAAGCTGTATCGGTCTGCTTCCAGACCTTTGAAATACGGGTACTCCATGTAAATTCATCACCCCCTATTCGGATTGGATTTGCACTATTGGAAATAACAGTACATTCCTACGGTGGAACACGTTTCCATGCTCCACCGCAGTGTATCTGCTGTTATTTGAGTTTGCCATTCTGCCCCAGCCCGTTCCTGCCCCATATTTCAGCGGCGTTTTCTCTGGTAAGACGCGCAGGATGCACATTCAGTGCCAGAAGTATCTCTCTGGGATGGCTTATTCAGTTGTCAAGGAGCTTTGTAAGGTACTCTTCTCTCTAACCCTTACACTAATATGAATTTGAAGGGGCCTTGGGGGATACAGTTCCCAAAGATTTTTTGAAATTTTTTATCCCGCATTCATTTTTAACGGATTATCGAAGCATTCATCTTTATTCAATTTGATATTTTTCATTGAGATAAGCTGCAATGCAGCTTTCCAACGAACTACTGCCTGCAAATTCGACCTCGATGGTATATTCACCGCACCTATTGATATAAGGAGAACCGCTTGCCACTTTTTCTGTTTGCCGGGTATTCTTGCTCATCTGCTGTTTCCTTTTCATGTAAAGTCTCCCACTGCCAATTCATAATGTGCTTCAAAATCAAATTTGCGGCGAATCCGTTCAAGTGCCTGATTGACAGACCTTGTAACCGACCCGCGTGCAATTCCCATACCATCTGCAATTTCCTGATGGGTCTTGTCAAGAACATAATTCTGGTAGATCAGGTTACGCTGCTTTTTCGTCAGAACCGCCATCATTGCATGAAGTGCTTCCTTCTCAATAAATCTATCCAGCATATTGATTGTGGAATCCGCCATCTCGCCCCAATCTTCCGCTACGGCATGATACGAAACACAAACTTTGGTTTGCCCCACGCCCTCGCACTTCAGCTGTGATTCCTCCACTCTCTGTTCGCCCTCAAACAGTGCGCGAATATGCCACTCGCAGTTTTCAAAGTATTCTTCCTTAATCACTTCGCCCTTTCCTTTTGATGCACCGTAGGCATAGTCCCCACGGCAGTCATGGATATGGAACACAGTATTGCGCTTTCCAGCAGAAAACCAAACATAGCCGTTGTGATAGAGTGTCAGATGACTGCCATGCTCAAATTCTTTACGCAGAAAAATCCGACCTTCTTCCAAAAGCACCTTTGGAGAGGGTACGCGCTTGGTGTGTACAGGTGCGTTTACCAGTTCCTTGACCTTTTTCAATGTAAGCATTTTGTCCACCTTTCTGCCTTCCGGCTCTGGGTGAACTGAAAAAAAGCAGCAAAAATCGTCTCAGATTCACCCGTTTTTTTTAACGGGAATCTAAGATTCCTCTTGCTGTTTTCTATTTTTTTGAAGTCCCTATACTAACATGAATCCGTAGAGCCACCTGGGAATACAGATTTTCGAGAAAATAAAAAAAGCCGGAACAGGATGAACTACTTGCAGGCGCACTACTGCGCTGCATTCGCTCATTCTGTCCCGGCCTATATCACATATTGCTACGGTATCGCTCTAACAAACAGATATTATATTGTAGACCCAAAAGAACGTCTGGTGGAGCTGGTCGGCTAACTACGTGCCGCCTAAGATTCCACCTCTGCGCTTTCAGTGTCCGATGAAGCTCCCTGCTTCAGGCTTCTTTCCGATGATTCTCTGCTGTGAAAAATTCGATACTCTTCACGGGAAGGCCGTGAATACACTCCACCAGAGATTCAGCAGAAATATAATCTTCACAGCCACCACGCTTGATCTGAAGCATATTCTTTCCATCAACGACACTGCGATTCCCGATCCGCAGCCCCTTTGGGGTGCGGATTTCATGTTCTCCGTTGCTCATCTTCTCACGGCCTCCTTTGTGTTGGTTTAAGTTTCTTCTTTTCTTCTATTCAATTTCACCTTTTGAACTTCCGCTCTTTTTTCACCTTTTTCAGCTTGCATATTTACGATTTTTACGGTATAATAATCCAAAAGATGATAGAATATAGCATATATTATAAGCAAGTCATGTCGTCGTGTCAAGAGGAAAATGTGAAAATTCGTTGCATCTTTCGGATTGAATATTTACAAATTCCATTGCACATTGTTACAGCACGATAACTACTCCATAGAAAGGTTACAAACATGAAATTTGGAGAGAAAGTTCGCGATCTACGAAAGAAACATTCTTTAACACAGGACGAATTGGCACAATGTCTGGGTATCAACAAACGAACGATCATCGGATGGGAGCGTGATGGCCGCTACCCTCGCAGTATTGAAATGCTTGAAAAGATGGCCGATATATTCCATGTACCTTTGACCTATTTGCAACCGGATCAGTCTTTTTTTATCGAACGTGCCGCCGAAGCCTACGGAAAAAAGGGCAAAATAGAAGCCCAGCATCTCGCATTCGAGCTTACTGAGCTATTTGCCAGCGGAGAGTTGACCCCGCAGGATATGGACAGCATCATGTATGAAATGCACAAAGCCTATTTTAAGTACCGAGAACAAAAACGAGAAAAGGAACGAATCATGAACCTGTAAACCGCTGTTCCATTCACTATGCCATCCCCGGAAGGAGATTACATTATGGATTCTGCGTTTATTCACCAAGCTGCCAACGAACTTGTCCAAAATGCCGGAACTCGCAACATCAAACAGATTGCGCGCAGTTGCAGTCTGGACATCAGTGAAACCTCTCGTATTAAAGATATGTTGGGTTTACTTTCGCTCTATTTTGACAAACCATTGATCCTTATCAATCGCCAGCTGGACAAACAGACGAAGCAGATGGTGTGCGGCTATGCACTCGGACATTATCTGGAACATCAACTACTTATGGACTTGCATACCCTGAACAAGTTTCTGACCATTAAGGACAAGCACATCCTTCTTTACGAGCATAATGCTTTCACATCCCACCTGATGCTGGACAGTGATGAAGTCTATCAAATGACGAAGCGCGGGCTGGATGCTGCTCAAATTTCCGCTGCTAAGGGAATCCACCTCAATCTGGTGCTGGTGAAGCTGCTGGAACTGCATCATCTAGGATATGATCTACGTCACTACCACGCCCAGCACCATGCGTTTATCAAAAAGCTCAACCTTCCGGCACATTTTCAGTTTGATGTTGCCGTTGGATGAACTTATGTTCTCATAATTCTAAAACCCGTAATGAACGGCGCGTTATGCCTGTCCATCACGGGTTTTTCGTGTTATTTCAGTTTTGCGAGGATTTCGTCGGCACTCATGCCTTCGGCAAGCAGTTTTTTCAGAACGGATTCCGCTTCTGCTTTTTTTGCTTGTTCAGCAGCCTTGGCATCTGCCCTTGCCTTCTTCGTTTCCAGCATTGCTACTTCTTTTTCGGCTTTCTTCAAAGCAGCCTTCTTCTCTTTCAAATCAGCCTTCAAAGTGTCAATGTTTGCGGTGATGGATGCGATTTCCGCTGTGAGCGCATCCTTTGCGGACTGCTTTTCTGCAATCTGCATTGCAAAATCAGCAGTCACAGTTTTGGGCCTATTCTTGCTGCCTTTGGTTCTGGGCATAAAACACATACCTCATTTTCTTTATAAAAATTCAAAAACGATTCTAGTATAGCACTATGCTACTTTTCAATCAATATCAATGGCATAACTTCCTAGTACATATTTGAGGGCTCGTAAAAGACTTTACGACATACCTAAACTGCTTGCCATCTTTTGGGGCAGGATCTTATTCATTACAAAGCCATCAAATAGGGACCTGTTACTACAACCGCAAAATTAAGTACACAGTATACCTATAACTGACAAAATACAAATGCCTCTTACTCTTTGCCAATACAATTCTTTTTTCATAGTAAATTTGGGGGTTATAAGTCCTTTCATTTATCGTTGATTTAACTTTATATTCTAATTTTTACTTTATTAACACCTTTTATCTAATTCCCGTTTTATTTCAGATGAGCAAATACCCGGGGTTCTCTTTAGTCGCACCACATTTTTGCCATGCGCAACGCACCATCGCTCTACATCATCAAAACGGCCACCTTTATGATCTTCTCCTAGCGCAAGAATATCAAAATCCACTTTTTCAAGAAATTCAGGGCTTACCGTCTCATACACAAGTACTTTATCAACGATTCGCAATGCTTCCAGCATTTCAACACGTTCTTCCGTTGTGTACATTACTACTGCATCCGGCTTATATTTTTTAATATAATTTCCATCTTGAACAGCAACAACCAGATAATCCGCATATTTTTTGCACTGCTTAAACAGCCGCAAATGCCCCAAGTGAAAATAATCATATACTCCAAATGTCAAAATTTTACTCATAATCATATTCCTTCTTTAACAGTCTTAACGCAATCTGTAACGGATCATATACTACCCCTTCAATGTTATCTCTATATTTTTCATAAAGGATGGGCAACTCCGTACATCCCAAAATAACAGGCATCTCGTACTCGCCTACAAGTTTTTCAAATATACTTTCAACTTCATCTGTATATTTGTTTTGTTTTACAGCCTCAATACACTCTCGCAGAAGTGCATATTGCTCTTTTTCAGGCACCTGACATTTAATACCTTTCTGCGCAAGTGCCTTTTGGTATACTTCGGATTCAATTGTTCCTTCTGAGCCTAGTAAATAAATTTGCTTTATATTATCGTTGGCAATTTGATCTACACAGGAATCTATGATATTTACGACTGCTTTCTTTGCTTCCGGAATTCTTTCAAATATCTTTGGCAAGAAGAGATGAGAAGTATTACAAGCAAGAATAATTCTCGCTGTCCCCCCCCCGATTTTCAAAAGACAATCAATAGAATCTGTCATTTCATCAAGCAATTTGTCCACATTTTCATGATAGAGAAACGCCCTAACTCGGCTTGGCATCGTACATCTATTGTCGATAACGATTCGAGGTCTTTCCCATTCTTTTTCTGCCGGGAAAACTTCTGCATACTGCTTAAAAAGGTTGATTGTTGCATATGTTCCCATTCCACCTAGAACGCAAATGACTAAATCCTTCATTGTTTTATTCCTCTCTCATCCCTGCAGAAACCCAATCTATCGCACTTTCATAGTCCTTCGGAATATTGATTTCTTTTAATCGCATAGAAAAAGCTGTCATTGGAAGATACGGTGCTAATACTTCATACAAATGCGAAGAGTCCCCGTATAGCTTAGACTTATGTACTTTTGCAATTCCAGACCATTGCATATTTCCTGCTTTTTTTGAGAGTGCTATTACTTTGCCATCCTGCACGCTGGAACCAATCGTTTCGTCTGATGCGTTTTCTGTCACTGCTATACATTCACCCGAAAAATCAACAAAACGTTTAAAATCATCTGGATTTATGACCGTATCGCCATCTAGCGTAATAACATATTTTCGCGCACCTAATAAAGCTTTCTTTACGCTGTCTGCCGGACCATTATGTTCATATTCATAGTTGCAAACAAACATAATATCACTACGAAACTGTTTTACCACACTGATAACACGCTCCGCATCAAAGCCAACCACAACACGAATATCGTCAAATTCTTTCAACAGTTTTAATTCTCGAATAATCAAAGGCTCTCCCGCAATGTCCACAAGAGCTTTCGTTGTCCCTATTCCAAGCCTTGTTCCCATTCCTGCGCAGCAAATGATGACTGTAATATCCTTTTTGTCAAAACTCATAGATTGTCCTCCTACAGCAATTTCCACAGAAATTCCGCGCATCTCTTATCTTCATAAAATGCAAAGTCAGCATTTCTAAGAAGGGACTGTGCAATTGGCCTTACGCCACCAAACCCAATCGCAATATCTGCCATTCGCGCCATTCCAGAATCATTGTCTCCATCGCCAATGACAACCATAGGCTGCACAAATTGTCTAACCATCAGCTCTTTATCCGCAACGCTGACGACCTTTGAGATTCGGTCATTTATAACATCTGCTTTGGAACAATAACAATGATTCTCCATCTTCAGCTTTTTCATGAGTCCACTAATCCAAACATCCAAATTTCCAGTAACAACGTAGCAACGGTCTCTATTCTGTTCTATAAACTCTGCAATGTATGGATTTAACGGAATTTCTGAAACTACTTGATTAACCTCAGCTACAGATATATCGCTCAAAATCTTTACTCTATTCAGGAAACTCGTCCTGAATGGAATTTCTCCACGCATTGTAGCTTCCGTTAATCTCCTCATTTCTTCGAGTTTTCCGATTCGTTTTGAGACCTCTGGCAGCACTTCTTTCTGCGTAATCGTTGAATCCATATCAAACAAAAAAATATAATCTGACATTCTATCGTCCCTCACCTGTTACAGTCCAAGTAGTTCTGCCAGCCTTTTTGAAGAGTTTGCATCATGATATTCATAAATATAGTTCCTAATCTTTTCTCTTCTTTCCTTAAAGGAATCATTTTCAGAAACAACATTAACAATAAACGATTCCAGTTGCTCGAAATTATATATTTCAGCTCCTGCAATTAACGTATGAATATCCTCAACCACAAAACCTGCGATATAATCATTCACGTCATCCAAGACATATCCAATGGGCCGATCCAATTGCAAATACTCATATGCCGCACCAGAATAATCGCTGATCAAAGCATCCGCGCACTTCATTAAGGCATAGTTATCAATTTCTAATTTCTTTACTGTCTCTCCAGTCAAGACTTTTATATTCGATTCATCCTTAATTTTCAGGTTTTCCAAATCTTGTTTTGGATGGATTTTTATAATCAAGAAAACATCATTTTCGGCCAGATAATTGTTTAATTTCAAGTACTGTTCTTGTGTTTCGATCAGTGGAATGCCAAGCTTTTGTTCTTTTCTGCTGTCGTTTCTGTGATAGCCGCCACCTTTACGGAACGTGGGCATCCAGAGAATCACTTTTTTATATTTCCGTGATGTTATCTTTCGTATCTCATCCGATTTACTTTCATCAAAGAAAATATCTTGTGCAGGATAGCCGATTGCTATAATTCTCTTATCCGGATAGGTCACAGACCATTGATTCGCCTGAATCGGCGCATACGCTTTGGATTGAACCAAAATATAGTCTACATATGGAGGGACATGAAGTTTACCTTTCGCATTTTTAAGTCCACCTGCGCCATGAGAACAATAAACCATACATTGATCTTTACGCTTTTTCTGGACATTTTCGCAATCATATGTAAAATACTTTGCGGTGCAAACGTAATATGCCTTTTTCAAACTCGGACCATATAACGGCACAGTTTCAACGTTCGTAGGGAACTTAGATTTCGCTTTTTTTCGAACCAGCCAAACAATTTTATATTTCTTATTATAGCCATTTTTTATCAAATAGTTGTAAAAAGCCCCACCATTACAATCAAAATCGTTATGGCTTTCTATCATAATGACGTCATTTAAATTTTTGTGTTTTGTAAAAACGAACACAATTTTTTCCAATAAAAGTTCCAGTTTATAATCATAAAGGACTTTCATTGCTCGTTTCACACCATTTTCTTGTAAATACTTTATTGGATTCATATCTTACTTCCTCAATGCCGAAATCGCTTCAAGAATCTTGTTTTTAAAAATAATCGAAACACATACAATAGCAATCAACAGGCCATATCGAATCCATGTTTGGCTGTACGTTAAAGCCATAATTATCATTATAGCTATTACAATAGCTGACAAGGATACTATGAGTTTTACATCATACATGTTTTCCTCATTTCCTACTTCTTTCAAAGCCTTTTTATAAAAGATATAATGAAAAAATGCCAAACAGACATAGCATATCAATGTTGTATATCCCGCAGCATAATACCCATACATTTTGATACCAAAATAATTCAGAACCAAATTCAGTACCGCACAGACGCACGTTGCTATCGCTATAAAACCCGTTTTTTGATAATAATATTCAATCGTGCTGAAAAGGGAATATAAAAATATAAAAAATACAGACGCTGCAACTGGCGGTATAACGTAAATTGCATCCATATACTTCTTTCCAGCAAATACCCGAATAACTTCAGGTGCAAAAGCCATTGTCACAACACACAATCCTGCCACAAGAATAACAAGTGGCCGCGTTGCTTTTTTTATTTTTCCTTTCTCATCAGAAGCAATTGATTTATAAATATATGGCGTCAGTGAACTATTGATAGCATTTGTTATCAGCACCATAACTGTGGATATGGTATATGCAACACTGTAATAGGCAGCTTGTGAATTTCCGACCATCCGACCTATCATGACTCGATCCGACTGGTTCAAAATATAGTTTGACAGATAGTGCGGAATCAACGGAAGATTAAACGCAATTGAATATTTCCAATATTCTTTACTGCAAAAACATTTTCCAGTAATAAAAATCAGTACAAAAACAATTCCTGAAAAAATGGCCTTTATTCCAACATCGGAAAACACACGAGCTTCAACTTTATAGGATGCAGTTACAACAGCAATAACGCCCACAAGAATCGAAACAACACTCATGGCCATTGTTAATGCAACGAACTTCTTATATTTATAATCAAAACGTTGCTGTGCAGACCAAAGTTCCAATGCTGGCATGAGCAAAAGCTCTATAAACATTGCACACATCAAAACAGGGGGCAAATCAAATACTTTCGTCCAAAATGGAACATTCAAAATATACAGTGCAAAAGCGAATACTGTAATGGTCGTTGTCAATCCAAGTTGTGCTGATGTAAAACGCCGTATGTCGTTCTTGTATAAGATAAGCCCTTTCTGATATCCACTAAGAAAAACATTCAATGAAGTAAATATAATCAGAATCGAATACCACGACTGAAAAACAGAAAATGTGCCATATTGCTCCTCCGTCATAATTCTGGTAAAAATCGGCGTTGACAGCAATGCGAGTCCTTTATTTATCACATTGCACACCGTATACCATAAGGATGCCTTTACTGGTAATGATAAGGCTCCATATTTTTCTTTTATGGTCGTAATATTCATCCGTATACTAATTGCTCCTTAATGATACTTATTCTGAAGTTCCATATTTTTATAATGTTCTTCACTTCTATATTTAAATGGGATAGCTGGATGTCCACCAGCAATTGCATATGGCGGAATGTCCTTACACACAACAGAGCCCGCCTGAATTATCGCTCCATCGCCAATTTTAACCCCCCCAAGAATGATTACATTATTACCAAGCCAAACGCATTTTCCAATTTCAACATCTTTGTCAATAAATGTATCATCATACGGAATAGCATCGCCTTCATAATTATGGAATGATGTTATAATTTGACATCCTGGACCAGAGTGGAAATAGTCACCGATTTTTATAACGCCATTTCCCGACATACTCATGCCATTAAAGCAACAATGTTTTCCTAGATGCGTTTTATGTGTCACATATGATTTTCCTCCAACATAAACATTTTCCCCACATTCTGCTGCAACGCTTTTAATTCTCCATGGATAATATACTCTTGCAAACGCTGCCTTTGCTCTACTAATCAATCCCATTTTATCGTTTCCTTTCTTGTAAAAATTCAATTCTGCCACATTTTTCTTTTATTGATTTTTCTGTGCGAAGAAAAGGCACAGCGTGTATAATTGTCAAAACAACATACATATAACTGTACAATGTCGTACTATCGAAAATCATTACAAATAAGAGAGCAATTATAGACGAATTAACAAACACACGATATTTTACTTCCGGAATTTTCTTTGCAGGTTTAATAAATGCGAAGATCATTATCCAAAAGGAAATCGTTAGCATTACACCTCCATCAAGAAGATTTTGTAAAATTTGGTTATGGGCGTAGTTAAATCCTCCGCCAGACCACTCTGTCCAAAATGTATGTAGAAGTATTCCATCAATGCCATATCCAAATATTGGATGAGCTTTAATATTCAAAAGAGCATCCTGCCAAACAAATCTTCTACCAGAAAAATCTAGCCCTGGAATGATAGTCCTATTTACCGCCGTAAGATAAACAATTGCTATGTTCATAGCTATCATTCCAAACATATAGATTTCTGTTTTGAAGAAGAATACTCGGTAAAGTTTAAACTTATATACGATAAAGCCAATTATAATTATCAATGCCGAGAACACTGCTGAGTCAGCATCTGTTGTTAACATCGTAAATACCGTCAATAGAACTAAGCCACACATTTTAATTTTCTTATCTTTGTACGTCATATAGTACAGAACTGAAACGACTAATGCTGCCAGTCCATATTGTGAAACCATTTGAACATGTCCAAGAAAAATAATATGGCTATTTGGCACAAATGCAATTCGTGTTATTACGATATTTAAGGATAAATTCATTATAAAAACCGTGGCCAAAGTATCCAACAATTTTTGTGGGTGCTTTTTGATATTTTGTATCAAGAAGACGCAAAATATGGGGCTTGCAATCATCTGCTGTAGTCCACTTTGCATTCCTTTCTGAAGCACAATTGTAATAATAATTGCCATAAGGAAATACACCGCAATCATCTTGCTATTAGAACTAACTCTTTTTGAATGTTTTATAATCTTTGGAATTTCAGTAATTGTAATCAACATTACTGCAGACCATACCAATAAGGTCATGATTAGATGATAAATTTCACTGTATTCTCCATAACCTCTCGGAAACAAAAATGCTATTTCAACAAATAAATAATATAGTGTTAATAGTGATATTTTCATTTTAATTAGCCCATCTTTAATCTCTGGCAGAATTGTTTGATCTTGCTTACATTTTCCTGTCCAATAATTCTAATGATTCTACGCTTTAGTCTTGTTTTATTTCCCATCCAAGAAGCACTGTAATGGTGGATTGAGATCGTATCCTCGCAGCGGAGTAACTTCATTCCCTCACCCGGTGCAATGGGATCTAAATACTTTGGTGGCAGCACAAGCGTTCTGCCAAGGTTGACGGGTTCATTCTCATTGTAAATGTATCCAAGTTCTTCCAAAACTGCATTGTTGAGATACGGACAAGCAAATTCTGTTTTTCTTTCTTCTGAAAATACGATTTCATCGTATTTTCTCAACATCTGTTGTACCACTGGATTAGATTTTGTGGCACCAAAACCTAATCCAGTGGTACATAGGTGTCCAGCTTGCTGGACACCTATGTAACACTGATACTCCCGAAGGGAGTCCAGATTTTTTAAAAGTTCAACATCTGTATCTAAGTAGATTCCGCCGTTATCGCATACCACTTTCAATCTAGCATAGTCCGAAACGAAAGCCCATGCTTTTGCCTCGTATGCGGCTTTGGTAAATGGGTGAGCATTGACATCAAAATTGGATTCGTCCCAGCGTTTTATCTCATAATCCGGACACATCTTCTTCCATGACTCAATGCACCGCTTAACATCCGTCGGCAACGGGTTGCCGCCAAACCAGCAGTAGTGAATAATTTTAGGAATCATCGCTTTTCTCCTTGTTTATCAGCTTTCCGACAAATTTCTTATTTTCTTTGCCGGAATTCCACCCCATATTTCGTGGGCAGGAATGTCATGGTTCACAACTGCTCCCGCAGCAATTATGGCTCCATCTCCAATAGAAACGCCTCTTAAAATCACCGCATTTGCGCCGATCCACACGTTTCTTCCAATATGCACAGGGGTACTTTCCAAACCATTTTCCACGCCGACTTTTCCAAGCCGGTGGTCATGATCAACGATCACAACATTGTTGGCAATGTTGCAAGCATCGCCAATCGTTATTTCTTCCGCACAGGTGATGGAACAATTATGGTTCATAAAAACCTTTTCACCAATTCTACACCGTGCTTTTTCGGTACATTTTATATAGCAGGGACCCGCACTCATCAAAAATGTTCCTACCTGTAAACTACTCTTTGGAAGAAGTTCAACGGTAAATTTCCCTTTGATTGAATTTATTGCACTCATTTCAATGTTCGTGCCATAACGGATATGCAACGTCACATAAATCCATACAGATTTTGCTGCCAGAAATGCTCTCTTACAGTTTTTCTCTACAGAGTCCCTTAATGAAGCAGAGGCGGTGCTCCAATTTTGTACCTGAGATCGTCTGTTCTTTTCCTTATGCACTTAGCGGGGACCCCCCCCCAGATTTCATAAGGAGGAATATCCTTTGTAACAACCGCCCCTGCTGCTACAACAGCCCCATTGCCTATATTTACGCCTTGCAAAATCGTAGCACCCGTTCCGATCCAGCAATGATGCCCTACATGAATGGGCTTAAAGTCCGCAGTAAAGTCCGGGTCATCAATATCATGACTTCCTGTAATCATCTTCACATGGCTGGAAATATTAGTATCGTGGTCTACCGTAATACCACCACGCGCGTCCAGTTCCGCAAACCAGCCCACAGCAACGCCGTCACCCAATTTCAGTCCCTGCGGCAAAAGAATTTCCACGCGACGGCATGGAAATGTGTTTTTACCCATCTTTGCGCCAAGAAGCTGGTAAAACCACTTCCTTAGATGGCGACTTGGAATTTTATTCCAGATTGCGTTGCCAAATAATGTCACGGCATAGTAAATACACTTAACCGGCTTAGACATTTGATTTCCTAAGCTTTTTGTATGCTCCATCTTATAGTCCCTCATAAAAAGCGATATATCTTTCGGACAATTTCTCAAAAGAGAATTCATCCCGATACCGTTTCATTGCTTGTATTCCCATACTCTCCCGCATTTCAGGATTTTCAATTAGCTCATTCATCTTTTCGGCCAGTTGCATCGGGTTGCGCGGTTCCACCAGATAGCCGTCTACGCCATCACGAATAATTTCCGGTGTTCCGTCTACTGCCGTTCCGATCACTGTTTTACCAACAGAATAGGCTTCAATCGGCGTAAGCGGAAGCCCTTCCCAAAGCGAACTCAGAACAACAAAATCCAGCTGGCTCATTACATTTTGAATATCATTCCTGTATCCAAGAATCAGAATCTTATTCTGCAGTTTCTTTTTTTCTATCTGTGCATGAAGCTGCTCTCTTTCTTCACCATCTCCCACGATAATAAACCGTGCCTCCGGATGCGTTCTTGTTGTAATTTCAGCCGCTTCAATAAAATAGGTCATGCCCTTTTGTTCAGACAATCTTCCAATATTTCCAATCAACACATTTCCTTTTGCGTGTTCCTTATAAAGCATTTCAACCGGAACATTTTTGCCGTCAAATGGCTTAACGGCATTATGGATAACACTAACCTGCTCTTTAGGAATTTCAAAATACTCTGTCAGGTTTTTCTTGACCATTTCTCCCACAGCAATAACTTTTGTATTTCGATATGCCAGTTGAGTCAATTTCTTCTTGTCAGTGAATGTGTTGTGTGCATTCGCAACTTTTACGACACTCTTTGGTGCAACAAGTTCCGCATAGAAAGCAGCCATCCGATGATGGGAGTGGACAATGGTAATCTGTTCATTATCTATAATTCTTTTTATTGAACGACAGCTTTTCAGCATATCCATCGGATTTTTGCTTGCAATGTCTGGGATCAGATAATGCTTGATTCCCATTTCTTGCAACTTTTTCTCGTGGACACCGCCGGACGAACACACAACAATCTTATTCACTTTTCTTGAGAGTATCTCGCATAATTGAAGCACAACATTTTCTGTTCCGCCTAGGCCCATTGTGCGAACAATAAAGAGGATATTTTGCTTTTCAAGTTCCATTATCGTTTCCTTAAAACGTTATTTATAGCACTTAAACTCAGCTGAAAAATCGGGTATGGAAGCATAATTATAAAGTTTGCCAGCTTCACTCGCTTGTCCATCGTGTTTTTTGTATAGGGAAGCAGTTCTTTGCGGTAAAGTTTCTGTTCACTTCTTATCTGGTCGTTGTCTTTACTTTTATTCTCAGCAGAAAGTGCAAGCATATATTTTAGTTCCCATACTGCTTGAAAGTCTTTATAAATTCTCAAATTTTCTTCTGTCTGCCCAATCAAATCAAACAACATAATCTTCTTACTGACTTCGATTGCCTGCTTATACTTTTGAGCATTTGCTAAATGTGATGCCCCTTGCGGATTTTCCCTATAATAATATAAGATACTTTTTGTTGCACAGCAGCTCTGTATTTTATTTAATACCGTGCTCACAAACAAAGCATCTTCACACATGGATATCGTTTCATCAAATTCACTATTCAAGAAAATAGATTTATCATACATTTTTGTAACACAGTATCCTGTATTTACATTCTGCCAAATATCTGCACCACAAAAATTTTTAAAAGTGATTTGCTCTTCTGGCTCTCTTTTTTGAGATAAACTCCTTACTTTTTCCAATCGACAAGCCGACATTAAAGTTTGATTTTCTTTGATTCCCTTATAGAGGCTTTCCACAAACTTCTCGCTAATCAGGTCATCCGCATCCACAAAGCAAATGTAGTTTCCTTTTGCACACCGCACTCCATAATTTCGCGCAGAGCTAACTCCCCCCCCCTATTTTTATGTGCTATGACGATATTTTTTTCTTTCAGTGTATCAAGATAGCTTGCTGTTTCATGCTTACTACCATCATCCACAATAATAACCTCTATATTTTTATAGCGCTGTTTTCTTATAGATTCCAAGCACTCTTCCAAGAATTGTTTCGGCGTATTGTAAACGGGAATAATGATGCTAACAAGCTCTTCTTTGCATTCTTTGCTCATCAAATCACCTATACTTTTTAATTAACCCAACAATTTTCACATCGTCTACAAAATATCTCTTAAACATTCGCTTGGGTTCCTGCAAAAAGCGATAGAACCACTCCAGCCCATGCTCGCTCATCCATCTTGGTGCGCGGTTGACATTACCCGCAAGAAAATCAACGGTTGCACCCGCACAAACGGATACCTTAGCATCATACTTTGAGATGTTTTCGTAAATCCACTTCTCCTGTTTCGGGCAGCCAAAGCAGGCAATCAACAAATCCGGGTGAACCCCTGAAATCATTTGGTTGATCTTGTCCAATTCCTTTTCATCCTTTTCAAATCCAAGCGGCGGCGCATATGTTCCCACAATCTGGATTCCCGGCAGCTTTTCTTCCAGTTTTCGCTTTGCCTGTTCCGCAATGCCATCTTTTCCACCGATAATGAAGATTGTATATTTCTTCTGTGCTGCAACTTCACAAAGAAGTGGAACAAGATCAGACCCGGAAATCTTCGCTTTCAGCGGCTTCCCATGCAATTTTGAAATCCAAACAAGCGGCTTTCCATCTACAAGTACCATATCTGCGTTGTCAACCACCTGTTTGAGATATGGATCATTTTCGATTTTCATCACCACATCGACATTAATTGCAACAACATATGATTTCTTGTTGTCCGCAATCATCTGTTCAATGGCCGCAATTGTTTCGGGCATCGTTACATTATTGATATAGGTGTTTAGCAACGCCTGCTTTTCCATTTCAACCGTTCTCCCCAAAAAATCTCTCTTCCAACATCAGACACAAGCAATGATACACAGGAAGGTGTAGTTCCTGAATCATATATGTTTCTGTCTGCGGAACCTTGATACAAACATCGCTCATCTGTTCCAGTTTGCTGCTTTTGGCTCCTGTAAGCCCGATAACTTTCATACCTTTTGCATGAGCCGTCGTTGCTGCATAAAGCACATTTTTACTGTTTCCGCTTGTGGAAATTCCCAAAAACACGTCTCCCATTTTGCCATAGCCATTGACTTGCTGTGCAAAGCAAAGCAACGGTTCACAATCGTTCATGTATGCGGTCGAAAGAGCCGGATGCCCATCCAAAGCAATGGCTGGCAGTGCCCCCTGTAGATTTTCTGCCAGAACAGAACCAAATTCCTGATTTTCCACAACCAGCTTTTCTGCGAAATCTGCGTCAGGCTTACGAGGCAGCTTAAAGCCTTTCATCAGTTCTCCTACAATATGCTCCGCATCCGCAGCAGAACCACCATTTCCGGCAACCAACAGCTTTCCGCCGTGTGCATAGCAGTTTTCCAAAATCTGATATGCGTCGAAAACCTCATTTTCTATAGCTTTTAATACTGGATATCTTTCAACAAGTAATTTAATCTGTTTGTTCTTCATTCTTTCCTCACAGTTTCTTAATCGTCGCTGGAACCCCCAACGCAAGTGAGTTCGCTGGTACACTGTGTGTAACAACTGCATTTGCTCCGATAATGGAATTATCTCCGATTGAGATAGCTCCTAAAATTACAGCTCCTGCTCCTATCATCACACTATTACCAATGTGGGGAGCTTCCCCCAAGCAGTTAGCTTTTGACCATTTACTTCCAATCGTTACACTTTGAAAGATTTTGCAATCTTTTCCTATTACTGCTTTCGGATGTACAACGCATCCAATTCCTCTATGATAGAAAACCGTTCCCTCGCCAATTTCGGCGTCAATGGATACCGAACAGGCGCAAATCAAATGATTCATCAATTCAAGAAGTCTTGAAATTTTGCGTGGTACCCCCCCCCCATTTTTGACAGGCGATTTCCAAGCCTCCATAATTTATTCATTCATTTTCTCCTTACACCAAGGAATGTGTAAATCCAGCTAACGAAGTGACTGTCACGGTCTGTCCAAAACTTTCATTACCGCTGCTCAAAAGCACCGTTTTACAACCAGCATTGATTCCAGCCTTGATATCATTTTCGCCATCGCCTACCATCCATGACTGAGAAAGATCAATGTTGAAATCCTCTGCTGCCTTTAACAGCATTCCGGGCTTAGGTTTACGACAGTCGCAGTCAATTTTTAGTTCTGGACGCTCGCCCTCGTATCCCTTATGTGGATGATGCGGACAATAATAGATTGCATCCAGATAGGCTCCTTCTTTACCCAGAAGTGTTTCCATCCTGTTGTGTATTTCTTCCAACTCTTCAAAGGAAACTTCACCGCGCGCAATAACAGGCTGATTTGTAACAACAATAGCAAGATATCCAGATTCATTGATCTTGCGAATTGCTTCAGTAACACCATCAATCAATTCAAAGTCATCTATATTTCTAAGAAATCCAACATACTTGTTAATGGTTCCATCCCTGTCAAGGAAGATTGCTTTTTGCTTGTTTTTCAGATTTTTAGCCGAGATTTTGCCTTCTTTGCAATCCTTACAAACGGAATAGTAGCGTTCCGGTGTTCCCATGTCTTTGACATACTCTGGGCTGTCATAGCAGAACATCTTTCCCGTTCCAGCCAGTGGTTTTAATAGCTGACGATCCAAATCGACCTTTACAGGCTTACCATCCACGCCAATCTTACCTACCGAATCGGCATTGATTCCGACAAGTTCCAGCACTTTAGGATTGATAACATGTAAGCCTGCATTCACTCGATTTCTATAGTACTGTGGCCGTTCATCTTCCTTTGCCAGCCACTTTTCGACAGCACCGTTTTTATTTGCAATAATCAATCCACTGTCATAGGGGTGGCTGTTCGGGTGCGTAAAAAGCGTAACCAATCCGCCATGCTTCCGGTGAAAAGCAACAAAACGGTTGAAATCCACATCAAACATTGCATCTGCATTTAACAGAAGAAAATCTGATGTCAGCTTATCTTTAATTTTGAACAGTGCCCCCGCATTGCCGAGAGGCTCTTCTTCAAAATAGTAGTCAATATGTACACCAAACGGCTCGCCCGTTACCGGAGAGTTTCCAGAGCCATCACCAAAGTAATCCATGATAATATTTCCCAGATGGCTTACCGTTAGAATAATGTCATCAAATCCTTGATTCTTCAGACACTCGATTTCTCGCTCCAGAACGGGGATGCCTTCAACTTTTATCATGGGTTTTGGAATATCACTCGCAACCGAGGAAATCCGAGTACCCTTTCCTCCGGCCATAATCACAACTTTCATACATTCAATCCTTTGGCACATAATCTTCCGGGGTATAATGAATTACCCGCGTACCGCCATCCTCAAACTGAAACGGAATATACAAGAGATCACGCATTGCCCAGCGAACAGCATCCTGTCGTTCCGGCTGCACATAGAACACAAGGAAACCGCCGCCGCCAGCACCAAGAAGTTTTCCGCCCAACGCCCCTGCTGCAATACCTTTGGCATAGAGTTCATCAATGCTGTTAGTCGAAACTGCTGAACCCGTCTGGCGTTTCAATTTCCATGTATGGTCGAGCATTCTTCCGAAATCATCCAAATCCCGTTCTTTGTTTACCAGCACTTTCTCTGCTTCATCAACCAACGTCAGCATTTCTTTCAGTTGTGCCGTTTTATCCGTTTTTCCTGCGGCGTTTGCCTTCTGGACATCTGAGGAAAACCGAGTGAATCCAGTAAAGAACATCATCAGGTTTTTGTTCAGTTGCTTCTTTCGCTCTGGAGCGATAATTACTGGAAGTACTTCATATCCATCTGCATTGAAGTTGATACGGTTAAAGCCGCCAAAGGATGCTGCGATCTGATCCTGCCAACCGCCCGCTTCCTGGCATAGATTCCGTTCAAGATAAATCGCTTCATCTGCCAGTTTTTTCTTATCAGCATATTTTCCTTTCAGCGCATAAAAAGCATTCAACATTCCAACTGCGAAGGAACTTGAAGTACCCAGACCAGAGCGCGCCGGAAGGTCTGCCTCATATGTAAGCCGAATTTCGTGCATATCCAACATCTTCATTGCATTACGAATTGCAGGATGCTGAATATCTTCAATGCAGGTCACACGCTCCGTTTTTGAATAGGATAATTCCGTGGAATAGTCAAAAAAGCGTGGCAGATGACGTACATTTACATAGCAATATTTATCAAACGTTGTAGAGAGAACTGCTCCGCCATTCTCTCTAAAAAAACTTTCCATGTCTGTTCCGCCACCAAAGAAAGACATGCGAAACGGTGTTTGTGTAATAATCATAATAATTCCCCTTGCCTACATCACAATTTCTTGTTGAATCCCCTGCTTACTTCATTGCACGACAACAAGCCTGTATACAGATTGCAGTAGCAATCTATACGCAGGCTCGCCTTCGTACCTCCTTATTCTGTTTTCTGCTCTATCAGCTTTCGCTGTGGTGGGTTAAGTATAGAGCGCAACCAGAAGCCATTAACCCCTGAAAACACGCTAGCCCTAACGCACCATGACAAGCAGAAACAAGTTGAGGTGAAAAGGTCAAGCCGCGTAAACCCGCATGAAATCAGGCTTTTCTCTGGTTGTCCATATTATTTCACACTCCCCTTTACTTGTAACAACGTCTAATCCCCATACATTCGATTTTTGGGTCATTCCAGCCAACACAAAGAGCGGATAGGCTTGTTCACCTGTCCGCTGGCTGTCACCCCACCCTCATGGTCGAGATTTCTTTCTGAGCGGCATTTCTGCCACACAGAAAGATCAATCGTTCATTCTTCGGGTAAGAAAATATGAACTTCAGGTCGCGGAGCCTTTCATTCTCTGCCGTACCCTTGTCCCTATTATGACAGCCGCGTATTATTTCACACTCCCCATCTGGATTCAAGAACACAGTACCACCCAGTTTATGGATTTCTCTGTAAAAATGACCAGCAAAAGGCCCAATGCGGCAAGCCATGATGTAAACTATCGGATGAGGGATATGGTTTTTCTTGATATGTTCGCAACAAGCCTTTAGTGCAGCAACATCATAATAAATTGCCTGTGCAGAGCCTATCTGAGGAACATCTATTTTGAAGCAGTGGGCATTGTGAAATTCAAACTCGTGATCATTGATCTTTGTCACGCCCTCAAACTTGCTCTCATCCATGCAACCATCGCCATTGGCTTTGCAGGCAACATGATATTTGATGTTTTCTTTATTCTGGTGATACTCCGTGAGCTTGTATACAAAGGTTTCATAACCTCCGTAAGCCCCCAATGACTTCGCGCCCACAAGATATATGTGCTGTATTTCTTTCCTAAAATTCATTCCTCTATTCTATCCTCACATTTTATCGCTAATGTTACATCTATTCCCTTATGGACAAAAACAAACAAACCCACGGCGGGCCGCACAAAGGCAATCCACCGTAGGCTTGAACTCTCCTTCAATCTTTATTTGCTGCTCCTTTTGTGGGTCAAAACAGAGCTTTCCAAAAAGCCTCCTACATATAACCCCGGATTTTCCGCATCTTGCAGTTTTTCAACAAATAAAACATTTGAAGGACAACTCAAGCCGTCAAAACCATTTAGTTATCGTAGTTTTTCTTGGTTGACCCTATTATATCTCTAGCTCCGGTACCGGCAACAGCAATTTTGTATTTTTTCATAATACCTATTCCTCCAGTTCTTATCGCGCACATCTTTTAAAAAAGTTTTGTATCTATGTACTTATCCTTAAAGATGATGTATCCAACCGATTACTCCCCATGCCCCAGCAGGCACACTTTGAATGTCTTAAAAATAATCTTCCAATCCACCCAGAAGCTACGCTCCTTGACGTATTTCACATCCAGATCCATCCACTCTTCAAAAGACAAATCATTCCGGTGCGGGGCGATCTGCCAATAACAACTCAGTCCGGGAGTCACATACAGGCGCTGCTTTTCGTAGTCGCCGTACTGCTCTACCTCGCGGGGAAGTGCAGGGCGGGGGCCAACAATGCTCATATCACCCTTCAGGATGTTCCACAGTTGCGGCAGTTCATCAATGCTGGTCTTACGGATAAACTTGCCCACACGAGTAATGCGCGGATCATCCTTGATTTTGAAAACCGGGCCATCCATCTCGTTCTGATCCAGCAGATCATCCAACTTTGCCTCTGCGTTGGGGCACATAGATCGGAACTTATAGAACTTGAAGGGTTTTCCGTTGCGGCCAATACGCTCCTGCGAGAAAATTGGGCCAGCGGACGGATCATCTATCACGATGGCAATCGCTGTAATCAACATAACAGGTGACAGCACCACCAGTGCCACTGACGACAGAACAATATCCTGCGCACGGCGGACGAACCAATACAGCCGATGGTCGTGCAGATTTTCTTTTCGGTCAATTTCAACTTTCTTCTCAATTCCAGTCGTATTCGTAGCCATTTTTTCCTCACATAAGTTTGTGTTCGTTTCTAAATTTCTTGTTTCAACCCGCTTTTGCCGCAACTATTTCGACTCGTACCGCTTGCTGAGATAGGTGCTTCAGATTGCTTTTCTCCCACCGCATCCCGATGGCATCCAGCTTTCCAATCCGCTCCTCTGTCAGAACCGCGCAGCTTTTTTCAGGATTCTGGCGGGTATACCGCTGCCGCTTGACCCAATTTCCGAGGTTGTAACCGCCCGGTGACACATAATCAGCCGGGACATTCAGGTCTCCGTGGACATCAAAATAGCGCTTTGCCTCCTGATACCCTTCGTTCCACTGGCGGTCATTGCGGTTGCCCCAGTACATCCCGATTCGGTTGAGCCGCTCGACCTGTTCGTCTGTCAGCTTTCTTTTCGGGTACGCCCATTGCTGGCTTGCGACCCATTGTCCCAGCCGTTCACCAGCTGCTGTTACATAGGAACGCGGGATATTCAGGTTGCCGTTTTCCTCGTAATAAGCCGCAGCCAGCGCATAAGCCTTTTCCCACTTGGCATCAAAAACGCTCCACACCATGCCAATCTCTTCAAGCTGCGTGATACGTTCTTCCTTCAAACGGCCATTCAGCTTCTGCTGCCGGGTCTTGATAATCCACTGTCCCAAGGGGTAACCGTCCGGGTCGGTATATTTGCCGGGCACCATCAGGTTTCCGTAGGTGTCGTGGTATTTCTTTGCAGCCTCAAATCCATGCTGCCACGCAATTTCCTTCCGGTTGCCCCAGACCATCCCGATGCTGTCCAGCCGCGCGATTTGCTGCTCGGTCAGATTGCCTTGAATCTGTCCCTCGCGCACACGACGCTGCGTGACCAACCACACGCCGAGACTCAGACCGCCGGGCGTCGTATACAGTTTCGGGACATTCAGGTTGCCGTGCTCCGCGTAGTAGATGCTGGCTTCGGAGAAATAATGTTCCCAACTGGAAGAAAGGCTTGCCTGAAGCTGCTCAAACAGCACCCGGCAGTCATGCACCTGCTCGATGACCTCGAACCGCTCGGTCACGATTTTATCGCCCTCGCCGTTGGCATAGAGCCGATGGACGGCCTCCTGCATCTCGCTTTGCAGACCGGAAATGCTGGTCAAGCCCTCGAAGTTGTTGACCACATCCAAAATCAGCGGGGTTGCGGTATCTCCGGCGGTCAGGGCGCGTCCGATCTGCTGCTTGTAGATGATGGGCGAAATCGTTGGTCGGAACAGAATGACCCCAGAAATGCCCTCCACATGGACGCCTTCGTTGAGCATGTCGATACAAAACAGCAGTTTCAGCCGGTTGCTGATGTCCGTTTTGAAGTCCGAAAATGCCCTGTCGGTGTTCGGGTCATCGGAATAGGCTTCGTATACCACCACATCCGGGTTCACTCCCGCGAACCACTCCGGCACATGGGACACCATCTCGTCCATGTGTTCCTTATTGGCACAGAACACGATGTACTTTCCCGATTTGTTTGTGATATGATGGGCAAAGACCTTGTCCAGACCGTCCGCCTGTTCCAGTGCCCGGCGCAGGGCGTCCAGATATTTCTGATTCACGTCCTGAATGCCCGGTGTCCGCAGGTTGTCCACCCGCGCCTGGTACTTCGCGAGGGCTTTCTGGTACTGGTAGACGGTGGTCACGTACTTCGGGGCAGGCAAAATACCCCTGACGACTGCTTCGCCAAGGGTCATGTCGCTCGCAACACGGCTGTCAAAAAGCTCTTCAGCCATGTCGCGGTTGTTATCCAAATATCGGATGTTTGTCGCTGTCAGCCCAAGCAGTTTTGCGTCCGGGCATAACTTTAATAGAGCCACCGTGCTTTCGCCCCAGCATTCTGCACCGGCACGGTGGAATTCATCGAGTATAATATAGGCGGGCTTCTGCGCCGCAATTTTCTCCAGCTGTGCCTGCGTACAGCACATCAGTTTTGCGTAGGTGTAAAAGTGAACGTTTGCCAGCGGAAATTCCGGGTCATTCCTTTTCAGGCTCTCCAGCTGGGTCTTGAAGATGTATTCACTGGGAGAAAGCCAGATTACGATCTTCTCCGGGTTGTCCTCGATCAGCTTGAACGCAATGTAGCTTTTTCCGGTGCCAGTTGGGTGGACAATCACAGCCTTGCCGTACTGCTCCATCATCCGTTCTGCCGCATGATATGCTTTTTCGTTGTGCTCAAACAGACGCAATGCCACGCTACTCACCCCTTCCCGCGATAAAGGGGTATCCTCTACAGTGAAAATGGAGGATACCGATCTTTTGACGCTGTTGTCTGAATTCTCTTCTTATTTTATCATGGTTATATCTGGGATTCAATAGGTATCTCAACAAATATATCCAATTTGACCGTGGAAAAAACACCTCATAAGACAAAACTTTATTACACCTTGCCCAGTTCTGCATGAAAAATCCAGCTAAAAAAGAGGGTGGACAAAATAAGTGGTCAGATGGGTGTCTAAGCTATAAGGAGGAGACAGCAATGGCACGACGGGGAGAAAATATTCGCAAACGCAAGGATGGTCGGTGGGAAGGCCGCTATATCAAAGCGCGTACATCAGAAGGTAAAATCCAGTGGGGCTACGTATATGGCACAGTCTATGCCGAGGTCAAGCGGGCGCTGATCCAGAAGAAAGCAGAAGCGGGTTTCTATAACCTGAAACGAACCGACCTGACCTTTGAAGCGCTGGCCGAGGTGTGGTTGCACTCCCTGCGGAACAGTATAAAAGAATCCACCTATGCGCATTATTCGTACACGCTGCACAAATATCTTCTCCCCGTTTTGGACAAAGTGTCGGTCGCATCCCTTGACGAAAGCTTTCTGGAACAGGCCATGCAGCAGATTATTGCGCCCGCAGATGCCGTACACAAACCGCTGGGAAACTCTTCTGCACGGGAATGTCTCTCGATGCTACGCCGTATCTGCAAGTATGCCGCACATTTACGTCTGATTCGTCCGATAGAGCTGGAAGTTGCACTGCCAAAAGCTATCGACAAAATTTCTACGCCTCTCTCCCCGGCGGAACAGCAGCGGCTTTATCAATATGTACAGGAGAACCCCACACCTCGAAAGATCGGCTTAATGCTGGGGCTGGAATTGGGTCTGCGTATTGGTGAGATCTGCGGCTTGCAATGGGGCGACTTTGACCTGAAACTCGGCACATTGAAGATCAGTCGGACGGTCTGCCGAATTTCCTGCGGAAACGGGCATACAAAGGTGGTTATCCAAACGCCTAAAACCCGCACCTCCCGCCGAGAAATTCCAATCCAGAAACAGCTGCTTATGATGCTGAAAAAGCTGCGCGGAAACACCAGCAATGCTACATGGTTTCTATCTGGCGACGAGTCCAAACCCACAGAACCCCGATGCTATCGGAAAAGCGTCAAAGCGTATCTAAAGCAGGCGACGGTCCGGCAAGTACGTCCGCACACGCTGCGCCACACATTTGCAACGACCTGTTTGCAGGCAGGGTGCGATGTAAAGACCCTCAGTGAGCTATTAGGTCATGCCAATGCTAACATTACCTTGCAGCGCTATGTGCATTCTGACCTGACCCGAAAGCGCCGAGAGATGAACCGGATATTCTCCCATCAGGTGTCTATAAAGGGTGGAAAGGCGCTGAATCTGATGGAATAACGCTCGATTTCGGCCACTGTCTTTCATTTTCACTGTGGGGGATACTTTTTTATTTTGTCGGCAGATGCATCTTTTATCATTACGCAATCGCGTATCCCCTTGTATTATAAAACATTCTTGTAATCTACGCAACTGCGTATACCAAACTGCACAAACTTCTATACTATCATGGTGAGGTGAACTTCATCATGACTGTAAAAGATGCCGTTGCCAAACGCTTTGAACAACTCTGCGACCAGCGTGGGATACGACCCAACGAGTTAGCGACCCGCGCTGGTGTAACACCATCTACGGTATATAGTATGCTCGACCCATCCCGTCAGCGTGTATCCATCGCTACCATCAAAAAGCTCTGTGATGGCCTTGAGATCACGCTTGGTCAGTTCTTTTCCTGTGCGCTGTTCGATGAGCTGGAACAGGAGATTCAATAACACACCGAAATGATCTGTTCGGAGTTTCCTATAATGCGCACTCTCTTTTTAGAGTGATTTTAGAACTTCATAAGTACTAAAACGTTCCCCTGTGCAACTGCAGCATCAGGGAAGAGCATCGTGGGACGTCCGGTCGTTACGGCAGCCACCACATCCGCCATGAATACGCCCTTGCCCACGCCGCCGGGACCTGCCACGACCGACACTGCTCCCATCGGGAAGTATCCTTTAACAAGCCATCGGGTATTTACCGGCTCCACATCTCCCAGACACGGGATCATGCCTCCATGGTAGACCGGCACAGCTGAAGCAGTAGTCACGGCAGGGATCAGAGGAAAGAAACTTAAAGAGCTCATAGTTATCTCCTTTATGTTCATTTATGATTTTGACGTATTTTTATTTTTTACGCTACATCGTGCACCTCCTAAAAAACAGCAACAAAAAAAGACGCACAAAAAGATAGAACTCCCAAGCCGCACTCATACCGTATACCGGCAGAATACAGCTTCTGGGAAACTACTCTATCTAATCATGCGTCTCGCCTTAGGCTGAGACCTCCATTCGTCTAGGTGAGGCTCAGTATCCTGAACCTCGACGAACAGATAAAATATGTTACGCAGTCCATCACTGTGAGTCCGCGTAATGGCCCTCGGAGACATCATCTTCACTTCTGGGCTTCATACGAAACATTCCGGGGGTAAAGTCATTATAGCACCGTCGGCAGTAATTGTCACGCTCCATTTATAAACATTTCGTGAACTTCTCTTTCTGCACAATTGGTCCTTCCCACTTCAACCTTGCAGCGACCGCTCAACTTTGCATTTCTGAAACCGTCAATTTATACCGTATTTTCGTTTAATTTTGTCAACATTGCAAAGTTGCAAATTCATATACACGATCACTGCGAAGAAGCATCCACGCTCCTTCACCTTTCCCGCTTCATCCCGATTTTTTCACCCCGCTGCTTTCCATGGCTCATCTGTTCCAGCGGGTTCATGGCGTCATACCCTTTCTCCATACACCAGTATAAGAACGCCCGGACCATGCGCAGATTCGTATTGATGGTAGTATCGTGAAGCTTCTGGTCCTTCATATAGAAGATATAGTCCTCCACCGTTTCCTCAGTGATGGTATGAATGGGCTGTTCTGTGTCCCCCAGAAACCGAAAGAAGCTTCTGCCCTTAGCGGCGTAGAAGTCGAGTGAGCCATGGGAGAGGTTCTTGATCCGGTTGTACTTTTGGAACCTTTCAAAGGCCTGTTGGATGGTGAGGTTTGCCTTGGCAGCGGGTCTTAAATCACGGTTACGCACGAGAGAGACTCCTCCTTTTTTCGCGAAAAATCCCTCTCGCCCCTCCAATGCTTCCAAAAAATGGAGCAAAAAGAAAAATCCCAGAATCATTCGAATCAACGAACAATTCTGAGCTTTCTCATGCCACCGGCGGGGCTTGAACCCGCACTCTGTCGCCAGAAAGGGATTTTAAGTCCCTCGTGTCTGCCAATTTCACCACAGTGGCTTCTAAATGAACTGCCGCTGCAAGAGTTGCAAACGGCAATTCATATCATACAATAGAAATCCCGATTTGTCAAGTTATACCTTGCCGCCATGCAGCTCGGCATACATGCGGGAGCGGCACTCGGCGACGGCGGGGGTCATGTTGACGTAGTGCTTGTGGGGGCACTCCAGGCGCAGCTCGCTCTCCCAGGTCTCATCGGTCAGTTGGCGGGCGATGTAGGCCTTTTTCTCTGCGATGGAGGGCAGCTCCATGGCAAGTTCGCCGTGGAGGATGTGCGGCACCAGCAGCTTTTTCACCTTGGTGGGGGTGATGGTCACGGTGCGCTCAATGGCGTCAGAATCCAGGTTGACCATCGTGACAGGCTTGCCTGCCTCGATCTTCTCGCCATCCATGGCGATCAGGTCGCACTGTGCCTGGCCGTTTTCATCGTAAAGACGCCACGGCATCTTTTTGCCGGGGATGATGGCCTTGCTGGCAGAATCCGAACACTTCATCTTGGGCTGATAGGTTCCATCCGGGCGCTTGACGGCCACCAGTTTGTACACGCCGCCAAAGACGGGGTCGGAAGCAGAGGTAATGAGGTTCTCGCCGACACCGTAGGAATCGAAGTGGGCGTGCTCATACAGCTCCATGTTGGCGATCTTCTTTTCGTCCAGACCGTTGGACGCCACCAGCTTGATGTAGGGCTTCCCTGCTGCGTCCAGCGCCTTGCGCAGGCGCTTGGAGCCGCGGGCCAGGTCGCCGGAGTCGATGCGGGCGCTCTTGACGCGGCGGCTGGGGTCGTTGGGATACTTTTCAATGAGGTAATCGTCCAGCTTGATGAGGTTGGGCAGACCGCTCTCCATGATATTATAGGTATCCAGCAGGAGGCTGACAGAGTCCGGATAGGTATCGGCAAAGGCCTTGAAGGCGTCGAACTCGGTCGGGAAGAACTCGATGAAACTGTGGGCCACCGTGCCGACGGCCTTGACCTCCGAGCCATACTTCATCTCGGCCAGGCAGTTGGCGGTGCCGATGCAGCCGCCCAGAACGGCTGCATATGCGCCGTCGTTGCCCGCGCTCTCGCCCTGGGCGCGGCGGGTGCCGAACTCCATGACGCTGCGGGGAGTGTGGGTGTTCAGACCGGTGACGCGGGTCGCCTTGGTGGCGATCAGGCTGTGGAAGTTCATGGTCTGCAGCAGATAGGTCTCGATGAGGATAGCGCCCACAAGGTCGCACTCGATGCGGACCATCTGCACATGGGGATAGCAGACCGTGCCTTCGGGCAGGGCATACATGTCGCCCTGCCAGCGGTAGGTGCGCAGATACTCACAGAACTCCTCACTCATGCCCTTGGTGCGCAGCCAGCAGATATCCTGCTCGTTGAAGTGATAGTTCAGCAAAAAGCGGGTCAGCTTGCGCTGGCCTGCGCTGATGGAATAGCCCTGGTTGTCGGGGTTCTTGCGGAAGAACATATCGAACACCAGCGTCGTATCCTTGAAGCCGTGCAGGAACAGGCAGTTGGCCATCGTGAACTCGTAGAAATCCACGACCATGGCAGGGTTATCGTAATCTTCATCCGGAATATACGGAACAACTTTGATCTCGTCCATGAAAGTTTCCTCTCTTCATATCCATACAGCGGCCGATACCGGGCGGCTGCTGAAAAAACGCCCCGGCCCGGTCTGCATCTCAGGTGCGGCGCGTGGCTCTTCCACCCTGTCATGACAGGGTGTTTGTACCATGATAGCATCTTTCCCGGATGGGTGCAAGAGGTTTTGTAAAATTCCGGCGGATGCAGGCAAAATCTTTTTTCCAAACCAGAAAAAACGGCTGCTTCCAGAAGCCGGGAAGCAGCCGTTCGATTCAATGATGCTTAGCCATTCATGATGTTGGGGGTCGCGTTCTTCAGCATGACGTCATGGCTGCCGCCCTCCACGATGGAAGTGGAGGAAACGACCGTCAGCTTTGCCTTCTGCTGCAGCTCCGGGATGGAGAGCGCACCGCAGTTGCACATGGTGCTCTTGACCTTGTACAGCGTAGTCTGGACGCCATCGGACAGAGGGCCTGCATACGGGACATAGCTGTCCACGCCTTCCTCAAAGCTCAGTTTGGTGGAGCCGCCGAGGTCATAACGCTGCCAGTTGCGGGCACGGTTGGAGCCTTCGCCCCAGTACTCCTTCATATACTGGCCATTGATGCGGACCTTGTTCGTGGGGCTCTCGTCAAAACGGGCAAAGTAGCGGCCCAGCATGACGAAGTCTGCGCCCATGGCCAGCGCCAGGGTGATGTGGTAATCGTGGACGATGCCGCCGTCGGAGCAGATGGGCACATAGATGCCGGTCTCTTTATAATACTCATCGCGGGCCTTGGCGACCTCGATAACAGCGGTAGCCTGGCCGCGGCCAATGCCCTTGGTCTCGCGGGTGATGCAGATGGAACCGCCGCCGATGCCGATCTTCACGAAGTCGGCACCTGCCTCTGCCAGGAAGCGGAAGCCTTCTGCATCGACCACATTGCCTGCGCCGACCTTGACGGTGTCGCCGTAGTGCTCACGGATCCAGCCGATGGTGCGGCTCTGCCACTCGGAATAGCCCTCGGAAGAGTCGATGCAGAGGACATCCACACCGGCCTCCACCAGAGCGGGAACACGCTCGGCGTAGTCGCGGGTGTTGATGCCGGCACCCACGACATAGCTCTTGTTGGCGTCCAGCAGCTCGTTGGCGTTCTTCTTGTGGGAGTCGTAATCCTTGCGGAAGACGAAATACTTCAGGTTGCCCTCGGCATCCACCAGAGGCAGCGTGTTGATCTTGTTGTCCCAGATGATGTTGTTGCAGTCATGCAGGGAGGTGTTTTCCGGGGCCGTGACCAGCTTTTCGATGGGGGTCATGAAGGTGGTGACGGAGGCGTCATCGGGGGTGTGGTTGACGCGGTAATCGCGGGAGGCCACGATGCCCAGCAGCTTGCCGTTGGGGGTGCCGTCGGCGGTGACGGCAATGGTGGAGTGGCCGGTGCGGGCCTTCAGCTCCAGCACATCGTGCAGGGTGGCCGTCGGGGCCAGATTGGAGTCGGAGACGACATAACCGGCCTTATAGCTCTTGACGCGGCGGACCATCGCTGCCTCGTTCTCAATGCTCTGGGAGCCATAGATAAAGGAAACGCCGCCCTCGCGTGCCAGCGCGATCGCCAGCTTGTCGCCGGAGACTGCCTGCATGATGGCACTGATCATGGGGATGTTCATTTCCAGCGGGCATTCTTCCTCGCCCTTGCGGTACTTGACCAGCGGGGTCTTCAGGCTGACCGCCGTGGGGACATTCTCCGAAGAAGAATAGCCGGGGATCAGCAAGTACTCACCAAAGGTGCGGGAAGGTTCTTCATAGAAATATGCCATACTCAAACTCCTTTTCTCTCGTGCAGCCCGTAGAAACGGCGGCAAATTCATTTCACTTATCGTGCCTGGAAGATGCTAAAAATGCTTGCACCTATTGTAACACAAACCGGCACAAACGCAAGCATTTCGCAAAACAAACTTTCCAAAACTGTCCTTGCGAAAACCAGACACTTTGTCTAAGAAAACGGTGGAAAGTAACACTTTATTCCCGAAAATGCGGGCCGTTCTCCCCTGCTGCGGGCCTGGGGCGCAAAAAAGCCCGCCCCCGAACGGGAGCGAGCTCTTTTGCACACGAAGCGAGGATACCGCCTGTGCGGTGCACACCAACAGCTGCGAAGGAGAACAGCCGGAGGAGGAGCGGTGCGCACCCGATATCCACGGATAACAAGAAGAAAAAGATTTCACGCAGAAGAGCTTTCGCTCTTCTTGTAACCATATTGTAACTCTTTTGAAATCATTTTGCAAGGGGTTTTGCGAAAGTTTTTGTAATTTTTTTGTAATTCTTTTCTCAGGCGTTCTCAGCCGCTTCGCTGGAAAATTCCAGATAGCACTCAAAGGCTATGTGCTCGTCCCGGCGGCCCACCACATACCAGCCGTCGGCCGACGGCGCATAGGCCACCGCCACCTGCGCCCCCATCGGGATCTCGCGGTGGTACTTGATGGAGGCGAAGCGCAGCGGGCCCTTCCGGAGTGCATCCAGCGGCAGGGCGTCGCAGGCGATGTCCAGATAGAACGAGTTGTTCACATGGCCGTTCAGGTCGCACAGCGAGTAGCTGGCCGTCCAGCTGCCCGCCGGGGTCAGCTCCTTGCATTTGTGCACCAGCTGGGGCAGCTCCTCTTCCACATCCTCGTTTTCGTAGTTGGGGGTGCACCAGCTGGGCTGCCGCATGATGTGCCCCGTTTCGGTGTTCACCACGATCCAGCGGCAGTCCACGAGGGCCAGCTCTTTCCCGGCCTCGTCGAGGATGTGGGTGATCCGCTTCATCGAGCCTTTTTTGCAAGGCTCACAGGCGGTATCCAGCGTGATCCTCTCGCCTCGGGTGGGCATCCGGTAGACCTCCACGGCCTGCTTGCCCACCAGAAACGTCGTGTGGCGGGCGGCAAAGAAATCGTCGTCCATGCCGTAGGCGCGGGCGTGATCCGCCGCAGCCTGCTCCACATAACGGAACAGGGCGCTGGGTTTGAGCTTCCGGTGAAAATCACAGTCGGCGTTCAGGACGGTCGCAGTTTCAGTAAAGTGGTTCAGTTCCATGGTAAAAATATCCTCTCTATCAAAAACAGGCCGCACCGTTTGCGGCGCAGCCTGCATGGATCAATACATGTTCCGCGATTTTTTGCGCAGCTTGCGCCAGATGTTGAAGCAGGCCAGCGCGACCATGGCCAGAAGCAGCATCAGGAAGACGATGCCGCTACCGCCCTCGTCGTAGCTCTTCATCTCGCTCCACTTGACGTCCAGCTCACTGTTGACCTCGTCGCTCAGGGCGGTGAAGACCTTTTCCTTCGCTTCGATCTCCTCCGAGGGGAAGGCGATCTCGCTGTACTTCAGGTCCTCGTCCAGCACCTCCCACACGGCCTGCATGGGGGTGGTGTAGCCGATGTATTCGGCGTTGGCCTTGCCGATGTCCACTTCGCACATGAAGTTGATGAACATTTCGGCGGCTTCCTGCTTCTCGCTGGTGGCGGGGATGCACATGCTGTCCACCGAAAGGACGCTGCCCTCCTCCGGGAAGACCCAGGCCAAGTCGGGGTTGTCGTCGATCATGGTGATGGCGTCGCCGGAATAATAGACGCCGATGGCCGCCTCGCCGCCGATCATCTTATCGAAGATCTCGTCCATGACGTAGGCCTGGACCAGCGGTTTCTGCGCCTTGAGGTGATTGACCACCTCGTCCACTTCCTCAGTGGACTGGGGGTTGATGCTGTGGCCGGTGGCAAATGCCGCGATGGCGTACGCATCCCGGCTGTTGTTGAACATCAGGATGTTTCCGGCGTACTGTTCATCCCACAGGTCAGCCCAGCTGGCGGGCGCTTTGTCCACCATGGTGGTGTTGTAGATGATGCCGGTGGTGCAGAGCATATACGGCACCGTGTATTCATTGGCGGGGTCGTAGTCGGCGTTGCGGTAGACTTCGTCGATGTTCTGGAAGTTGGGGATGTTGTCAAAGTTCAGCTTTGCGAGCATCCCCTCCGAGATCATCTTGGCGACCATATAGTCCGACGGGATGATGACATCGTAATCCGCCGCGCCGGATTTCAGCTTGGCGTAGAGCGACTCATTGGAATCAAAGGTGGTGTAGTTGACGTGGATGCCGGTCAGCTTTTGGAAGGCGTCCACCACGTCTACGCTGTCGTCCGAGCCGTTGGAGATATACTCACCCCAGTTGTAGACATTCAGGGTGACGTTCTGGCCCTTGAAGCGGGTCCAGTCGTAATCATCCGAAACGGAAACATCTTCCGTGACCTCGATGGTCCCGGCGGCAAACGCCGAAAGCGGCAGACTGACGGCAAACACCACCGTCAGCAGCAAAAGCACCATGCGCTTCATCTGTTTCATGCGGCATCCCCTCCTCTCAGTGCCTTCTGGTCCCGGCGGTAGCCGCGGCTCTCCATGGCGTTGGAGATCAGGATGATGCTCAGAATGACCACGAACATAATGGTGGACAGAGCGTAGATCTCCGGGCTGACCTTTTTGCGTGTCATGGAGTAGATAGCGATGGGCAGGGTCTCCACCGTGCCGCAGTTGAAGTAGGAGATCATGAAGTCATCAATGGAGTAGGTCAGGCAGATGAGGAAAGCCGACAGGATGGCGGGGCTGATCTCCGGCAGGATGACTTTGAAGAACGCCTGCCTGGGGTCACAGCCGAGGTCCAGAGCCGCCTCATACAGTTTGACGTCCAGCTGCTTGAGCTTGGGCGTGACGTTGAAGATGACATACGGCACGTTGAACACGATGTGCGCGATGAGCAGCGTGGGCAGGCCCATGATGGTATCGGGCAGGAACTCCACCCGGCCCGCAAAACGCTGGTAGGCCACGAAGAGCAGCATCAGCGAGATGCCGGTGATGATCTCCGGGTTGACGACCGGGATATAGGTGATGTTCGTTACCACAAGGCGGCTCTTGCGGCCCATGGAGGCGATGCCCAGCGAAGCCGCCGTGCCCAGGATGGTGGCGATGACGGCCGAGATGAGGGCCACTTCCACCGAGACAGCCAGCGCCCGCAGGATGGAGGCGTTGTGGAACAGGCTGGTGTACCACTTGAGCGTAAACCCGGTGAACAGCGCATAGCCCTTGCTCTGGTTGAAGCTGAACACGATCATATACGCGATGGGCAGATACATGAAGCAGAAAAACAGGATGATATAGACCCGCTGCATCAGGCGGAGATGTTTCGTTTTCATCAGGACACCCCCTCCATTTCATCCTCGTCGAAGCTCGAAGTAAAGCTCATGCACAGCAGAACGATGATCATCAGCACCAGGCTCATGGCCGAGCCGACGTTCAGGTTGTAGCTGTTGCCGAGGAACTGCATCTCGATCAGGTCGCCGATCAGCAGGTTGGAACCGCCGCCCAGCATCCGGCTGATGACGAAGGTGGACACCGCCGGGACGAAGACCATCGTGATGCCGGTGCTGATGCCGGGCACGCTCATGGGGATGAGCACCCGCAGCAGGGTCTGTGTGGTGGAAGCGCCCAGATCCTGCGCCGCCTCCACGATGCTCTGGTCGATCTTGGTCATACTGGTGTAGAGCGGCAGGATCATATAGGGCACGTAGTTGTACACCATGCCCAGCACCACTGCACCGGAGGTATTCAGCATGGTGTAGGGGCCAAGGCCGAAGGCACCCAGCACCGCGTTGACCGGGCCGTTGACACTGAGCAGACCCATCCACGCATAGGTGCGGAGCAGAAAGTTCATCCACATGGGCAGCATGACCAGCATCAGCATGATATGCTGCTTGTTCACCCGCAGGCGGGAGAGAAAATAGCCGACGGGGAACGCGATGATCAGGCAGATGACCGTGGCGATGAGGGCCAGCAGCAGGCTGCGCGCGAACACCGAGCCGTAGCCGCTGATGGAGAGCAGGTTGTTCAGGGTAAAATTGCCGTCGCTGTCCGTCAGGGCATAATACACCACGATGATGAGGGGCACCACCGTGAAGAGCGTCATCCACACGAAGTAGGGATACGCGAGCTTTCGATCGTAAATCTTCATCATTTCGGCTCACCCCTCACGAACGCGCCATGATGTGGATCTCGTTGGGGCCGATGCGCATCCCGATGGTCTCGCCGGGGGTGCAGGCACGGGTGGAATGGATGAGCCACTCGCGGCCCTCCACATCGACGTGCATCTCGAAGTGGACGCCCTTGAAGATGACGTCGTTGACGACGCCCACCAGCTGGCCTTCCATCGGCGAAACGACCTCGATGTCCTCCGGGCGGACGACGACCTGCACACTCTGCTCACGGGCAAAGCCGCGGTCCACGCACGGGAACTGGACACCGGAGAAGGAGACGAGGAAGTCTTTGTGCATCACGCCATCCACGATGTTGGAGTCGCCGATGAAGTCCGCCACAAAGGCATTCTTCGGCTCGTTGTAGATATCCTCCGGGGTGCCGATCTGCTGCACCTTGCCGCCGTTCATGACAACGACGGTGTCGGACATGGTCAGGGCCTCTTCCTGGTCGTGCGTGACATAGATGAAGGTGATGTTCATCTCGCGCTGCAGGCGCTTGAGTTCCAGCTGCATCTCCTTGCGCAGCTTGAGGTCCAGTGCGCCCAGAGGCTCGTCCAGCAGCAGGATCTCCGGTTCGTTGACCAGGCTGCGGGCAATGGCCACGCGCTGCTGCTGACCGCCGGACATCTGGCCGATGCTGCGGCGCTCAAAGCCTTTCAGGCCCACAACTTCCAGCATATCGCGCACCTTGCGGCGGATGGTCTCTTCGTCCATCTTTTTCAGCCGCAGGCCGAAGGCCACGTTCTCGAACACGTTCAGATGCGGGAACAGCGCATACTTCTGGAACACCGTGTTCACCGGGCGCTTGTAGGGCGGCACACCGGTGATATCCTCGCCCTTGAGCAGAACTTTGCCGGAATTCGGCTCCAAAAAGCCTGCGATCAGGCGCAGGGTCGTGGTCTTGCCGCAGCCGGAAGAACCCAGCAGCGTAACGAACTCTTTGTCATGGATATCGAGATTCAATCCGTCCAGAACGCGCTGGCCGTCAAACTCCACTACGATGTCCCGCAGTGAAACGATCACCGAGTTGTCCATATGATACCAAATCCTCCTTAAACTCAGATACGAAAAAAGACAGGGCTCGTGTCCCCATCCCTCGTACCAGGGCGATCGGTCCCCACGCGCCGTGCCTTGGGTGACAAATTGCGCAGTCTCTCCCCCTGTTCGTGTCTATCTTATACAATTTCCGTACAAATGTCAATCGCTCTGACACAGTTTGCCCAAACTTTACGCACCGGGCAAAAACCGGGCCGGAACATCAAAAAGCCCGGAGGCTCCCCTGCGGGAAACTTCCGGGCTCAAAAAGGACTTCCAGATGAACTTTTGTTTCACGAAGCCGCTTTGTAACGGTCCTTTGCGGTGCACACTGTTTGCACGGTAGCGGCATCCACCGTGTAGAGGGAAGCGTCCCCCGACACGGTCAGATAATAGCCGTCCGTGCCCTCGTAATAGGTCAGCGTCCGTTCGCCGTCCGCTGTGCAGACCGTGGCTGCGGCCAGCTGCTTCATGCCGGACGCATCGCCGTGGGGATCCTGCGCCGTGACGTAACTGCTGAGGGCCGAAAGCAGGCTGCTGACCTGCGTTTCGTCCAGCTCTGCGTCCGGTGCATCGGCCAGCCTCCAGACCGTGGTGTACGCCGTGCTGTCGCTGTCGCTTTCGGAGTCGGCCGAACGGTCGGGCTCTGCGGCTTCCGGAACCGCCGTCAGGGTGAACGGCTCATCTCCGCAGGCAAGGGTGACGGATTCGATGGCCGAACGGGTCAGCCCTGCCGGGTTGAAGGCACCGAACAGCTCAGCGCGGCTCAGCGCAAAGCAGGCCGCCTTGGACGCTGCCACCGTATACAGGGCATCGTCCCCGGCCTTTTTCAGGTAGATATCCCCCGTGGCAGCATTCTCCGCCCCAAAGGTGAAGGTGTTCGTCTCCCCTGCCGCCGTGACCGTGACGGTCAGGCTCGCATCCGTAAAGCCGTAGTCCTCGCCGGTTTCTTCGGTCAGCTGGCGTTTGGCGTTCAGCGCCGACAGGACGGTGACCATCGTGTTGCAGGCGGTGGCGTCCAGATGATAGGCCGGGTCTTCGGCCAGCGTCCAGCTGCCGTCTGCAACCGTCAGGGTATTCGTCTCGCCGTTGTACGTGACCGCAAGTTCGGTCAGGTCGTCCGCCGCAAAGGAGGACAGCGGGATGGTGCCCTCCGCCACAGCGCTTTCGGCCTGTGCGGCCCGCGCGTTCTTCGCCGTCAGGGCTGCGAAGGCTCCACCCGCCAGAAAGACCAGAACCAGCAGAACGATGAGGGTGCGCTGTTTCGTTTTCATGCGGGCCTCACTTTCTGCGCCGCAGGATGACCACGACGGCACCTGCCGCCAGCAGTGCTGCCGGAAGGATCAGGATGAACACCAGACCCAGCACCGCCGCCTGTGCACTGGAAACGCTGATAGGGGCAGCTTCCAGCGCCTTGGAGTCGATCAGCACACTGCTGACCTGCCCCGCCAGCGAGGATGCACAGCCCTGCAGGAAAGTGCAGTTGCCGGGCACGACCTGATACGCGCTCTCGTTGTCCATGTTGCCGCAGTTGATCCAGATGACCTCCGCCTCGGTGGCTGTATTGCGGGCGTAGGCTGCCAGCGTGAAGGGGCCATCCGTGTCGCCGTCCTCTTTCTCCACCGTGGTCATCTCGTACCCGGCCGCCTTGCTGTAGGCCGCATCGGAGGTGGTGAGCAGCGCTTCTGCGGTCACATTCTCCGTCTCGGTCAGGGTGATGCCCTGCGCCATCTGGAGCAGAACATGGCGGCTGGTATCCACGCCCTCCAGCGCCGTGGTCTCGGTGGGGCTGGTGTAGTCCGGCAGCAGATAGTAGGGGTAGCCGTTCATGAAGTGGCCGGAATCGCCCTCGACCACCAGCCCCTCGGCGCGGGTCAGGCCGAATTCGGCCATCACAGCGTCCAGATTGGGCGTATTATAATAGGTATCGGTCGTGAGCAGAACCTTGCCGCCTGCGCTCAGATAGCTGCGCAGAAGGCTCATCTCATCCACCAGAGCGCCCGCCGAGGTAAAGTCCTGTGCAGGGACGTTGATGATGAGCAGGTCGCAGTCCTCCGGGACGCTGCCGCTGGAAAGCAGGTCCAGCGCCGTGAGGGAGAGGTTCTGATTTTCCAGTGCATCGGTCAGCGTGTCGGTCAGGGCCTGCTCCCCGTGGTTGGTGGTGTAGTAGGCGTGTTTCTGTTCCCCACTGGTCAGGCGGTAGATGGCCGAGGTGATCTTACTCTCGCCGGAGAACGTCACACGATAGCTGCCGGTGGTGTAGTAGTCGGAATAGTCATAATCGTAGAGGTCGGAGGCGTCCAGCACGACACTCTGCTCCCCGGAGACCAGGATCAGACTTCCAGACGCAGCATCCTGTGCGCCGTACTGGGCTGCAAAGGTCGGGTAGATGGCCGGGTCCTTGATTTCCCAGGTAATATGGCTGCTCTCGGATGCGTATTTGTCCAGGAGCTTGGAGATGATCTGGTCCTCATTGCCGGTCTCGCAGAGGTAGTAGATGGTCACATCCTGCGTCAGGCCCTGCGCCACCTGCGCGGAACTGTCGCTGAGGGTATACAGCCCGGCCTCCGAGAGGTCGAACGTGGTGTATTTGGTCGGGAGGGCCCGCACCAGCAGGTTCACCAGCACGGCCAGAACCAGGACGGCCGCCGTGATGGCAGCGGAACAGAGGCCGCTGCGAAACACCCGCCCATTCAGGGCCGTTTTATCTTTGGGGAAGAACTTCATCGCTGCGCACCTCCTTTAATTCCAGCGGCGCTTCTCGATGCCCTGCGCCGTGAGGAACAGGAACACCGCCGTCACGGTCAGGTAATAGACCAGCGTCGGGATGGAAAAGCTGTTGTTGACAAAATCTTCAAAGGGCGTGAAGAGGCACAGGGCGCTCAGCACCGCGCTGAACGCCTCGGTCAGCCAGGCGCTCTTCACGAGGAAAAGGCCCGTCAGCCCAAGGCAGCACACTGCAAAGGCCAGACACCCCAGAACAAAGCTCCGGGTGCGCAGCCCGGCAAGGAGCGATGCTGCGCCCGCAATGCCCACAAAGACGACCAGCGCCACCGCGCTGCCCGCATTGAACAGGCTGCGCAGGCTGGGCATCATATAGGCCAGCAGCAGCACCGAGAAGCCCGCCACCGCCGCGATGATGGGGTTTTCGGTCAGGCCGGAGAGGAACTCGCCGATGGCAATGGCCGCACAGCCCAGCAGAAAATAGCACAGCAGGCCCGCGAAGTTCGCGGCCATTGCGGTGACTGTGCCGCCCAGTGCCCAGAGGATGAGGATCATCACGGCGTCCGCAAGGCACGGCAGCGCGAATACGGCGCACATCGCGAAGAACTTGCCCAGCACCACGCCCCAGACGGAGACCGGACTGGTCAGAAGCAGCTGGTCGGTGCGGCTACGGCGCTCTTCGGCCAGCGACCGCATGGTCAGGACCGGAATGTAGAGCAGCAGCATGAAGATCGTGCGGTAAAGCGTATAGTAGCTGAAATCCGTCAGGCCGTAGCCGAGGTTCAGCGCCAGAAAATAGATGCCCGACGACGCCAGCAGAAAGGCGGTGAGCAGATAGCCAAGCATCCCGTGGAAATAGCTGCGGAGTTCCCGCTTGAAAATGGCGTTCATTCGTCTTCCTCCCCTGTGCTCTCCTCGGTCTCACCGCCGGTCAGTTCCAGGAAGACTTCTTCCAGACTCCTGCCGTCCGCCGTCAGCTCCTGCAGACTGCCCGATGCCGCCAGCCTGCCTTTGGACAGGATCAGCACCTGCTGGCAGACCGCCTGCACCTCGCTCAGAATATGGCTGGACAGGATGACCGTGTGGGCCTGCCCCAGCTCCCGGATGAGTTTGCGGATCTCGATGACCTGCGCCGGGTCCAGGCCGACGGTAGGCTCATCGAGGATGATGAGCTTCGGGCTGCCCAGCAGCGCCTGCGCGATGCCCACCCGCTGCCGGTAGCCCTTGGAGAGGCTGCGGATGAGCCGGGGCAGGACCTTTTCCAGCCCGGTGCGGCGGGCTGCGCTGCGCACCTGCTCTTTCCGCTCGGCCTTTTTGACGCCCTTGAGCTCAGCCGCAAAGTCCAGATATTCCTGCACCGTCATCTCCGGGTAAAGGGGCGGCTGCTCCGGCAGATAGCCGACGCACTTCTTTGCCGCATCGGCCTCCTCCGGCAGCGGGTGCCCCGCCACCGTGACCTGCCCGCTGGTAGCGGACAGATACCCGGTCAGGATGTTCATGATGGTGGACTTGCCCGCACCATTCGGCCCCAGCAGGCCGCAGATGCCGCCGTCTGCCACTGCAAAGGAAACATCTTCTACCGCCAGACGGTGCCCGTATTTTTTGGTAAGATGAGAAACTTCGATCACAAATAACGCTCCTCTCAAAGGCCGCGCAGAACGCGATGGATTTCGTTGCTGGTTTATTTTAGTCTGCAAATGTGATGAAAATAAGATAAAGTCGTGTAAGTTCCGAAAGGTTCCACCGTTCGCACTTTTCTGCCCTAACACGCAAAAAAGCGCCGCCTCCGCAAGGGAGACGGCGCTTTGGAAAAGACCAGTAAAATTACTTACGGCCGAAGCGCTTGTTGAAGCGCTCAACACGTCCGCCGGTGTCGACCAGCTTCTGCTTACCAGTGTAGAAAGGATGGCACTTGGAGCAAACTTCGACGTGGATCTCAGGCTTGGTGGAACGGGTCTTGATGACGTTGCCGCATGCGCAGGTGATGGTGCAGTCAACGTAATTCGGATGGATACCCTGCTTCATTCTTTTTCACCTCATTTCTGGTTCTGACGTATTGGGGCCATATTATCAATGTATGTGCCCATCACAACCTTCAATATCGGCTACCCCCACGAGCGGCCTTGGAAACGATTGCTTAAATATTATAGCACAACTTTTGAAAAATGCAAGGGGGAATTTTTAAGTTTTGGTCGTTCAACGACAAAAATCTCCTGTACGCATCGGGAACTGCACCCCAAATAAATACAGGAGATTTATTGCTTTTTGTTCAACCCATTTATCGCCATGGAGCCATAATCCCACATTTTTATAGCGATAAACAGAAGTCAAATTTCCAGCAATTCTAATTTATTCCTTTATATACTTCCATATACTTCGATACCGCGAAATATTTTACCCCACCCGCTGCCGTTTATCCAGCCGCATTTTATCAGCGATCATCGCAATGAACTCGCTGTTCGTAGGTTTCCCCCGCAGGTTGTGGATGGTATAGCCGAAGTAGCTGTTGAGGGTATCCACGTCTCCCCTGTCCCATGCAACCTCGATGGCGTGGCGGATGGCGCGCTCCACGCGGCTGGCGGTGGTGCCGTTTTTCTTGGCAATTTCCGGATACAGGCGCTTGGTCACAGCGTTGATGTACTCCGGCTCGTTCATGGTGAGCAGGATGGCATCCCGCAGGAACTGGTAGCCCTTGATGTGGGCGGGGACGCCGATCTGGTGCAGGATCTCCGTCACGGTCAGCTCATCGCTGTCCACGCTGGTGGGCAGGTGATGCTTTTCCTTGCCCATTGCCACCTTCACGACCCGGCTGGCGAGGACATTTTCGTCAAACGGTTTGACGAAATAGTACGCAAATCCCTCATCCAGCAATTCCTGGACCATTTCCTCGCTCTGGAACGCACCCGTCACAAAAAACGAGGTGTGCCGCTCGCCTGCGGCGTTGTACTTTTGTTTGACGGCCAGTGCATCCAGCCCCGGCATAAAAGCGTCCAGCAGCACCACCTGCGGCCGCACCGAAAGCATTTTCTGAAGCACCTTCTGTCCGTCCTTTTCGACGACCGTAACTTCCACGCCTTTTTGTTCCAGCGCCTCGCGGCAGGCTTCCGTGATCTCTGCGCTGGTATCCGACATCAAAAACCGAATTTTATCCATCGTTCATTCCTCCAAAGTGTGCAGTTCCCTTAACGCTTTTGATTTTACCATATTTTTCCATTGATTTCAACGGTTATTTTTGCCATATTATGGCGTCGATTGTCGAATGATGCTTATTCATTTTGACGATTCTGTATCCTGCGCCCTCTGCGCCGCGATTTCGGCCTGTTCCAACATGGTCTGGGCAAAAATTCCGTAGCCGCGTGTCGGGTCGTTGACCAGAACATGGGTCACTGCTCCCACCAGCCGCCCGTTCTGCACGATGGGGCTCCCGCTCATCCCCTGCACGATGCCGCCCGTCTGCGCCAGAAGCGCCGGGTCTGTCACCCGCAGGACCATGTTCCGTTTGGGGTCTGCGTCGCTGATCCGTTCGATCCGGACCTGATAAGGGCGCGGCGTCTCACCGGACACCGTAGACCAGATCTCCGCGCTGCCCGTTGTGACCTCCTGCGCAAAGGCGACCTCCATGCGCTGCCCGGCGAACTGTGTGCGGGTTGTGCCGTATACGCCGTTCTCCCCATTGATGCGGATGCTCCCGATGGCCCGGCTGCCCAGAAAGTGCCCTTTCAGTTCGCCGGGGCTTCCTGCTGTTCCTTTGCTGCAGCCGGTGATCTCGCAGGGGACGATCTCACCTGTGCGCAGTGCAATGCTCTCGCCAGTGTCGCTGTCGCTGATGGGGTGGCCAAGCCCCGCAAAAATGCCCCGTGCATCGTCTGCGAAGGTCAGCGTCCCGACACCGGCCGAGGAGTCGCGCACCCACATCCCGGCCCGCCACTGCCCTGCTGCCGCATCCCAGACCGGCACAAGCGTCGTGCGGAGCTGCTCTCCGTTCCGGATATACACGACCTCCACCGCCTGCCCCTGCGCTGCTTCCAGCGCCGCTTTGACGGCGTCATTGTCCTCCGTCACGGTCGTGCCGATGCGGATGACCCGGTCGCCCAGGCGCAGCCCGGCTTCCTTTGCCGGATTGGCCGTGCCGCCGCTGGGGCGTTCCACGTCCGAAAAGCCGACCACCAGCGCTCCCTCCGAGAACATCTTCACCCCGAACGGCGTCCCGCAGACCGTCACCTGCATCCGCTCGGTAACGATGGTCCGGATGGTCTTGATCGGCAGCCAGCCGCCCAGCGAGAGGGTGGTCTGGTAGCTGCCCACCGCGCGGGTGCTGGCGACATTCTGGCTTCCGTGTGCCCCCAGCGGCTCCACATAAGAAAAGCGGGGCAGCGCCAGAACCTCGCCCGGTGTCAGATAGACGCGGTCCGGCAGGCGGCTGTACAGCCACCCCAGCGCAGCGACCGGCAGCAGTGCCAGCCATGCTGCCGCCCGCTTTGCCCGCTTCCAGCCCTTTCGGTGCGCTCGGTCCTGCTGTTTCACGTTCGCCATCTCCCCGGAATCTTTTTTGCTAGTATGCGCCGCGCGGGATGTGATTATAAAATTGTGCCGCAGGAATTGACTTTTGGGTGCAAACTTGATACACTTAATAAGCTCCGTGCGGAAGTGGCGGAATGGCAGACGCGCTGGTTTTAGGCACCAGTTCCATCGGAGTGAGGGTTCAAGTCCCTTCTTCCGCATAAGAAAAGGCTCCATCGAACGGTTTCCCGTTTGGTGGAGCCTTTTTACGTTTGCCTCTGTTCTTGTTTTTTACCACTTTTCTACCACTTTTTGACGACTTTGGGAGCGTCAGAAGCCGTTAAAACCGCTGTCATTCGTTCGTATCTGCACCTTCCAAAACAAACAAAAACCCGCATGAGCGCTTGATTTTCAAGCATTCATGCGGGTTTCTCATCTGGTGCAGTAAAGCAATCCAAATCCGAACCATTTCCCTTTGATGCGGCTTGAGCCGCTTCCGCAAATGTGATGGTCTGTGTACCTTCTTTATAGTTAAAGGTTATCAAAACCTTATCATCGTACAGATAAATCGCATTGATGAACGTATCCACCAACGCTTGCCGCTGATCTTTCAGGCTCATGTCCAGCTTGCGGAACCGCAGCAGCCAGAACCGGATGAACTCCTCCGTGACCTTGGGCTTTGCCAGCTTCTCTTCCGCAATACGGGCCTCAAGCTCACGCTTGGTTTCTTCGAGCTGCTCCAACCGCTCCTTGGTGGAACTGGTCAGGATTCCAGCCTGAATCGCATTCAGCATATTCTGGATACCCGATTCCGCATCCCGGAGCTGCTTCTCATAGAGGGGAAGGTTGGTGTTCTCCCGGTCTTGCAGTTCCATGACCTTGGCGATGATGGATTCCATGGCGGCATCGTCCCTGACAAGCTGCATCGTCTGGTTGACGACCAAATCTTCCAGCCACTGTTTACGGACAGTTTTCTTCTTGCAGCCCTTGTGCTTTTTTGCGGTAGCACATTTATAATAACGATGAACTTCTCCCGTCCGGCTCGTACCGCTCTCTCCAAACATCAGCGCACCGCAGTAACCACAGTGCAGCTTGGTGGTAAGCAGATAGTCATCCTCTGCCTTTCTCCGGGCAGGGGCTTTCTTGTTTTTGGCGATTTTTTCCTGCACATCCTCAAACAGTTCCAGTGGAACGATGGGTGGGATGGCATCCGGCACGACCACATCCCGGAATTTCAGTTCTCCGATGTAACGCCGATTCTTGAGCATATGTTCAACGCTGTTATAGGTGAACGCACCGCCGACCGGGTTCTTGATGCCATTCTCGTTCAGCCAGTCCCGAATCTCCTTCATCGTAAGTCCATCCCGGTACTTCCTGAACGATTCCAGCACGAAAGGGGAGGCAAGCGGATCAATGTGGAATTTCCGCTCGGAATCCAGCGTATATCCAAAGGTTCCACGGCCACCGTTGCAGCGGCCTTTCAGGATGTTCTCGGTCTGTCCACGGACAACCTTTTCGGCAAGGTCAGCGGAATAATACTCGGCATAACCTTCCAGCACCGACTCCAGAATGATGCCTTCCGGCCCCTCGGAGATGATCTCGGTGGCAGACATGAGCTTGACACCATTTTTCTTCAACTGGGTCTTATACCGGGCACTGTCGTAGCGGTTCCGGGCAAAACGGTCGAGCTTCCAGACCAGCACGATGTCAAACAGCTTCTTGTCGCTGTCTTTTATCATCTGCTGGAACTCCGGGCGGTTGTCCGTCTTGGCAGAGATGGCACGGTCGATGTAGTGCTTGATGATGGTGATGCCGTTCTTTTCGGCATAGGCGGTGCATTCCCGGATCTGACCTTCGATGGATTCTTCGCGCTGGTTGTCACTGGAATAGCGGGCGTAGATCACGGCGGTCATGGCAGGCACCTCACTTTATACGTCAATAAACGGTGGAGCGTTCTTTCAAAGCAATGTTTCGTATAATGGATATACCACATTTTGTAGAAGATTGCAAGTAAAATTTTTTCTATCTCAAAAACATCCTGCAACTGACCCTCTAAAGAAATCCGAAGAATCGCATTCACCCGTTGAATTGAGGTTCCTCTACGATTAGAACGATCCTGTTTTCATTTTTCACAGCAAAGAAAGGATTATTGTTATGTCGTCGAGAGAAGTTCCGGTGGCACTGGTTACAGGGCATCGTCCGAACAGCGGATGGATTGCGGCTCGTTCAATATGTGCTTGGAGAATTGAAAATCGAGCCAATCTCCGTGGAGGGCACTGCATTTGTTTTATCGACACCAGCCTGAACGAAGAAAAAGTCCGGACATAGTTTTTATCCATTTGAATCCAAAGCAGGCCGTAAGAAGTCCTACTCTCTCCACTTTACTGGCATAAATCTCTCAAAACCCTCTTGACGCATTCTACATACTGTGGTATTTTTCTTCTAAATCCCACCGTTCTTGTAGATTGGTCAAAAGCCATCCACAAGATGTGGTCGTGTTCATTTTGAACACTGCCTCACCGTGGATTATCCCTGAAAGATTTACCGCTCCGCAACACACCCGATTCATTTTGCCGCCGATTCACCCGACAAAATTTTTCGCCTGTCTTGCAGGGTGGTATTTTTCTTTACGGGAGTTGTACCTTGAAAATTTCATAAGCCGACCGGACGTGATACCGACTTTTCGTCAACGCCGCTGCAAAACAGGGGCAGGAACTGCGTTCGGAGCAAACGGTGATCCCCCTTACATGAGCAGCACCACCTCTACTTATTTTTTGCGCCTTAACAATTCGGAAACATTTGTTGAAAATGCGTTTTGAGCGCAGCGGTAGAGGGCAAGAACCGTCCCGTGGCCACAAATTTTCAATTCTTGAAAATTTCCTGTCCATCCGGGACTTCACTTCTCGAACTCTTGCGAGTTTTCCAAGTGATCTTGTTGGGGCGTGCCTGCCCCAAACCCTGCTCATAGTTCGCGCCTGATGGCGCGAACAAACGGCGTGTCGTGCTTACATAGCTTCACCGAGGAGCTATCCGAAACGACAGGAGGTTCAATGAACAAAACGAATGTCAAAGCGAATCCCAGCACGACCCACCGCCACGACACGCCGAACAACAAAACGCACATCATCAAGTTCCGAGTAACGGAAACTGAAAAGATGGAACTCGAACAAACCGCAAAACTCCTTCATCTCTCCCTGTCCACCCTCATCCGCCGTGCGCTGCACAGTGCGAAGATCGAGCGCACTGTTGTCGTTGCTGGCGGCGGAGAAGAAACCCTGACCGCTGTTTCCACCCTGCTTGCCCAGTGCAGCAGGGTGGGCGGCAACCTGAACCAACTCGCACGACACTTTAACTCTGGCGGAGCAGACACCGAACAGCTCCGGGCGAAACTTCTTGACGAACTTGCAGACCTGACTGCATTCCGGCTCCACGCCGAGAAAGTTCTGGGTGAACTGTATGGCAACGCTCAAGCATATCGCCTCTAAAAATTCGGACTACACCGCCATCGAAGCGTACCTCGTTTACCAGCACGATGAATTTTCCGGCAAGGTAATTCTGGACGAACAAGGCAGGCCCATGCTGCGGGATTCGTACCTGATCGACACCCTTGAGTGCGGTGATTTCTCATTTGCAACGGCCTGTCTGCTGGCAAACCGCAAGTATGGCAAGAACACCCAGCATGGTGATATTAAAAGCCACCAGTATATCATCAGCTTTGACCCAAGAGATGCAGCCGACAACGGCTTGACCATGGAAAAGGCACAGGCACTTGGCCTGAAATTCTGCGAAGAAAACTTCCCCGGTCATCCCGCCATCGTCTGCACTCACCCCGATGGGCACAACCATTCGGGAAACATCCATGTCCACATCGTGATCGGCAGCATCCGAATGCGAGAAGTGGAACGCAAGCCCTATATGCAAAAGCCCCGCGACTGGTGTGAGGGTATGAAGCACTCCAGCACGGCCCAGACCATGCGGCACTTGCGTGTCGAGGTCATGGAGCTGTGCGAAGGTGCTGGACTGTACCAGATCGACCTGCTCAACGGCTCGAAGGTTCGTGTGAGCGAGCGCGAATACTGGATGAAACAGCGAGGTCAACTGAAACTCGACCATGAAAACGCTGCCCTGCTCGCAACAGGTCAGCAGCCCACACAAACGAAGTTTGAAACCGCAAAAGAAGTCTTGCGGAGACAGATTTCGGAGGTTCTCAATGTTGCAACGAGTTTTGAAGATTTCTCGGACAGGCTCTTGCAGCAGTACGGCATTACCGTCAAGGAAAGCCGTGGACGGCTCAGCTATCTGCCTGCTGGAAGGACAAAGTTCATCCGGGCGCGCAGCATCGGTGACAAGTTCGAGAAAGAACTTGTGCTTGCCGCTCTGAAAGCCAATACCGAACGCAAGCGCACTATCCAGTCCAAGTCTGACCGCATCGGGAAACTGATCGATATTCAGGCGAAGCTGAAGCAGGGTAAGGGCATCGGCTACGAGCGTTGGGCGAAAAAACACAACCTCAAAGCTATGGCACAGACCTTGATCCTCTTGCAGGAAAATGGTCTGCTCAACGAGGACGCACTCGACCAGAGAATTACAGAGCTTGATACCAAGTTCCACGATTCGCTGGCAGTGGTGAAAGATCTCGAAGGTCGCATGAAAGCCAACAAAGAGCTGCGCTATCATGTCGCAGCCTACGCCAGCACCAAGAGCGTCGCACAGCAGTTAAAAGCTGCAAAACGACCCGCAGCCTTTGAAGAACAGCACCGTGCAGAGCTGACAGCGCACCGGGCGGCAGCAGCCTATTTCAAGGCAAATGATATCACCAAGCTGCCCAGCCCGAAGAAACTGGAAGCCGAGTATGCGCAGCTGGCATCCGAAAAGGCACAGTTCTACGAGCAGTACAAGGAAGCCAAGAACGAGCTGCTCAAGCTGAAAACCGCAAAGCAGAATGTTGCGTCCTTTTTCCGGGAGGAAGAACCGGCGCAGCAGGAGAGATAAAGGAGTGTGCGTATGATCAACCTGAAAATCGACCCGGAGTTCCAGTCTCAGATTCCTCCTCTGACCGATGATGAATTTAAGCAGCTTGAAGAAAACATCCTCAAGGAAGGCAAGCTGCTCTCTCCTTTGATCGTTTGGAACAATACCCTTGTTGACGGCCACAACCGTTATGCCATTCTCCAGAAGCATCCTGAGATTTATTTTTCCACTACGCCGCTCCAATTTGAGAACCGCGAAGAAACCATTGCGTGGATTTGCCGGAATCAGTTGGGACGGCGAAACCTGAGCCCCGAACAGAAACGCTATCTGCTTGGGAAACAGTATGAAGCTGAAAAGAAAGCTGCAAAAATCTTTCGGGGTAATCAGTACACTTTAGCAAAGAAAAGTGGTGGTGATCACGGTGATAACCACCACTCTGGAAAGAAAACCTGTGACCGGATCGCAGAGGAAAACGGTGTCAGCCGCGCCTCCGTTCTCCGCGCCAGCCACTATACACGAGGCATCGACATCGCAGACAACCTCTCTCCCGGCATCAAGCAGAAAGTCTTTTCCGGCGAAGTGAAGTTTACCAACGAAGAAATGTCCAAACTCGTGCAGGTAAGTGCCGAGCATCGTTCAGATGTCCTTGCTCAAATCCTGCATCCAGAGGCATTGGAAGTGTTGGAATCTGCCAGTGCAGAATTTGAACCTGAAAAAGCAGAACCCGTTCCCATGCCCACACCACAAACAGAAGAATTCCGGTGCTATCATGTGCCGGACGAGTTTATGAAGGTTTACAAATCCTTGAGCCGTGCGACCGAAATGATGAAAAACTCATGGAAGAAAACGCTCAAAAACAATCCCAGCT
>NZ_JAFREH010000018.1:0-48453 GCF_017377625.1 Faecalibacterium sp. Marseille-Q3530
TCATTCCAGAACGGATCGAAGAAATCATCGAACAGGTTTTCATGGAAAACAGTCGGCATAAGCATAAATCATTCCTCCAATCCCGGCGTTCGGGTCGGGGCAAAAAATCTGAAGCGTCCACTCGGAAAGGCTTTCCGGAGCGCCTTGCGGCTCTCCGTTTGCCCTTCCTCCTGAGCACGGCCCTGTTATAGCACATGTTTTTAGCACTGTCAATAGCAGAGTGCTAAAATTCACAGAAGGATAACAGTTTGATAAAATCCCATGCGATTTTTCCTCAAATCATGCTTCTCTGCGTCTGTTTTCGGTTTGTGCGCTGCCGTTCAGCGCTTTTCCTGTTTCGGGAAGACGAAGGGGTCGTGCCGATAGACGGCCACGAGGTAGGCTGCCATGACGCACCAGATGATGGGCTCACAGAGGATGACCGCATCGTACCCGAACTTCGGGATGAACAGCACGACGAAGACGACCTTGCCCACCAGCTCGATGACGCTGGAGAAGAGCGGCAGCACCTTGTTGCCAAGGCTCTGCAGGGCGTAGCGGGTGGAGAGCAGGATGCCCAGCACCGCGTAGAACGGTGCGTTCCAGAGCAGGTAGCGGGCACCGTTTTCAAGCACGATGGGCTCACTGGAGCCGGAGACGAAGGCCACCATCCACGGCGCTGCCACCCGCATCAATAGAACCGCAGCTACGGTCATGACGACCGAGTAGAGGTAGATCTCCTTCATCCCCTTGCGGACGCGGCCCGGCTGGCCCGCGCCGCAGTTCTGGGAAACAAAGGTCGAACCCGCCGACGCCATGCTCAGCAGCGGCATATCGGTGAACATGAACATCTTGCGGGCGGCGGTGTGCCCGGCGATGACCAGTGTGCCCAGCCCATTGATGCCATACTGCAAAACGACCGAGCCCGCCGAGACGATGCTGCTCATCAGGCCCATGCAGATGCTCTGGCTGAACAGCTCCCAGTACAGATGCCGACCGACCTGGAAGTGTTTTTTCTCCGGGAGAAGCAGCTTGACTTTGGCGAACACATACGCGATGCAGAGCAGGACCGACACGCCCTGGGAGATGACCGTAGCCACCGCTGCGCCCTGCACCCCCATCCCCATCCGGGCGATGAAGAGCAGATCCAGCAGGATGTTCAGGCCCGACGAGAGGAGCAGGAAGACCAGCGGCATGAAGCTGTTGCCGATGGCGCGGAGCAGACCGGCACAGAGGTTGTAAGCGAACATGACGAGGACGCCGTAGTTGATGACGATGATGTACCGGTAGGCGTCTTCGAGGATCTCCGCCGGGGTGTCCAGCAGCACCAGCAGCGGGCGCAGGCCCACCGCACCGGCCAGCGTGATGCAGAGCGAGGCAATAAGGCCGATGACAAGGGAGCCTGCCACCGTCTTCTTGAGCAGATCGTGATCCTGCGCCCCGTAGGAGCGCGCTGCGACGATGGCAAGGCCGTTGCCGATGCCGAGGCCAAAGCCTACCAGAAGCTCGTAGATCGAGCCGCAGGAGCCAATGGCGGCCAGCGCCGTGTCGCCCAGCACATTGCCCACGATCATGGTGTCCACCGTGTTGTAGAGCTGCTGGAACAGGTTCGAGACGAAGATGGGCAGCATGAAGACGACCAGGCTCTTGAAAATGGGGCCGTGCATCAGGTCTACGTTCATCGTAAATGGGGATCTTTTTGCGGTTTGGGTCATGCAGTTCCTCCTATCAGACCGGAAAATGACCCTCTCCGTCTGGGACAGAGAGGGCCATTCTGATGATACCGTTACAGTTCCTGTGCTTCGAAGCCGTTGACGGTGAGCACATCCACCTGGGTGAAGCCTGCGGCCCGGAGGGCAGCGGCTGCTTCGTCAAAGTCGAAGGTCAGGCTGGCCGTGTCGTGGGCATCGGCCGTGATGATGACCCTGCCGCCCATCTTCTGCCACTCGCCCAGCAGCCAGGCACCGGGGTAGAAATCCTTGCGGTAGCCGCGGTAGACGCCGCCGGTGTTCACTTCTAGGCGGCAGTTATGCTCTTTGGCCACGGCCAGCGCCTTGAGGGCAGCGGCCTTGTAGCGGGGAGACTCCTCGTCGAAGAACTCGCCCTCGCCGTTCAGCTTCTTGATGAGGTCGATGTGGGCCAGGATGTCCGGGCCTTTGGCCGCCACCTTCGCCACCTCGGCATAGTAGGCCTCGACTGCGGCCAGCGGGTCGCCGTCGAAGTCATCGAAGATGCAGTCGTGCAGGTCCTGCGGGCGGAAGTCGATCTCGTAATACCGGCCGGTGTTCTTGCCGTACAGATGATGCGCGGCGCCGATCCAGTAATCGTAGTTTTCGGGCTTATCCTCACTCAGCACGTCCCACTCGATGCCGCAGAGGATGTCCACCTTGCCCCGGTACTCCGCCTTGAGCTTGGCGATGGTGGCCTTGTACTGCGCGGTGCGGCTGGGGCTCATGCAGTATTCGCGGTCGCGCTGGGTGTAGCTATGGCCGGAGAAGCCCAGTGTAGTCAGACCCTGCGCACAAGCGGCGCTGGCCATCTCCTGCAACGTATTTCTGCCGTCGCACATTGTCGAGTGGCAATGCACGCTGGACTTCCTGTAATCTGCCATAGAAACTCACTGCATCCTTTCCTGTTTGACCTTGTGGTCGATGACATGTCGTTTTTCAAGCTCACGGGTGATGTCCTCCACCGTGATGCCTGCCTGGACCATCAGCACCAGCACATGGTATGCCAGGTCGCTGATCTCGTAGATGGTCTCGGCGCGGTCTTCCTTTTCGCCTGCAATGATGACCTCGGTGCACTCTTCGCCCACTTTTTTCAGGATCTTCTCCTTGCCCTTTTCGAACAGGTAGGTGGTGTAGCTGCCCTCCTGGGGGTCGGTCTTGCGGCCTTTGATGAGCGCATAAAGCCCCTGCCAGCTGAACTGCTTGAGTTCCGGCGAGAGATACACTTCGTGGAAGAAGCAGCTCTCGGCACCGGTGTGGCAGGCGGGGCCGTCCTTGACCACCTCCACCACCAGCGCGTCGTTGTCACAGTCGGCGGTGATGGACACCACATGCTGGACATTGCCGCTGGTGTCGCCCTTGCGCCAGATCTCCTGGCGGCTGCGGCTCCAGAACACGGTCCGCCCCTCGGCGATGGTCAGTGCCAGCGTCTCGGCGTTCATGTAGGCAAGGGTGAGCACCTCTTTGGTGTAGTGGTCCTGCACGATGGCAGGAATGAGGCCCTTTTCATCAAATTTCAATTCCATCGTAGTTCTCCTCCCCCTCAAAAGGGGATACTTACAGTTTATCCTAAATGGGGCCGAAACGCAAGAGCTTAGACCCGCATTTCGATGCCATTTTCGTTCAGGTAGGCTTTCAGGTCGGCAATGGAGAGCAGTTTCTGGTGGAAGATGCCCGCCGCAAGGCCCGCGTCGATGCCCTTGTGGTGGAACAGTTCCAGAAAATCTTCTTTTCTGCCTGCGCCGCCGCTGGCGATGATGGGCACATGCACCCGCGCGGCCACGGCGTCCAGCATTTCGAGGTCAAAGCCGTTCCGCACACCGTCGGTGTCGATGCTGTTCAGGCAGACCTCCCCGGCCCCGTGCTCGGTGCACCAGGCGATCCAGTCCAGCGCATCGCGGCCGGTGTCCTCGCGCCCGCCCTTGGCAAAGACGCGGAACTGGCCGTTCACCCGCTTGACGTCGGCGGAGAGGACGACGCACTGGTCGCCGTAGCGCTGAGCGGCCGCCGGGATCAGACCGGGGTCCTGCAGCGCACCGGAGTTGACGCTGACCTTGTCGGCCCCGCACTTGAGCACCCGGTCAAAATCTTCCAGCGTGTGGATGCCACCGCCCACGGTCAGCGGGATGAAGATCTCGCTCGCCACCTGGGTGAGGATATCGGTGAAGAGGGCGCGGCCCTCAAAGCTGGCCGTGATGTCGTAGAACACCAGTTCATCGGCCCCGGCGGCGTTGTAGAGCTGTGCCATTTCCACAGGGTCGGCCACATCCCGGATACCCTCAAAGTTCGTGCCCTTGACCACCCGGCCATTCCGCACGTCCAGGCAGGGAATGATGCGTTTCGTTATCATGTTCTGCTCCCTTCCGGTTCAGCGCTGCACCCGCGCAGCGCAGCGTTTCAGGTCCAGCGCACCGGTGTACAGGCTCTTGCCCAGGATGGCCGCCGCCACGCCCATCCGGTCCAGCTCTTCCAGCTCGGCTTCCGACGAGATGCCGCCGCTGGCCGTGAAGGCCACGCCGGGCACTTCGGCCTGCAACTGCCGGTAGAGGGCCAGATTCGTGCCCTGCATCGCGCCGTCACAGGCAATGTCGGTGTAGATGATGGCCCGGCAGCCCGCCTCAGCCAGCCGCTTGCAGAAGTCCACGCCCTGTTCGGTACTGACCTCCTTCCAGCCATGGATGGCAACGTATCCATCCTTCGCGTCCACGCCCACGGCGATCCGGTCGCCGTACCGTTTCAGCATCCGGGCCGTGAAGTCGAAATCGGTCACGGCCACGCTGCCCAGGATGCAGCGGCCCACGCCGAGCGACAGATACGTCTCGATCCGCTCTTCGGTGCGGATGCCGCCGCCGACTTCAATGTACAGGCCGCCCTGTTTTGCCAGCGCGGCGATGGCCTCGTAGTTGGAAAGGGTGCCGTCCTTGGCACCGTCCAGATCCACGACATGGAGATTTTTTGCCCCGGCTTCCAGGAACTTCCGCGCCTGGGCACAGGGGTCTTCGCCGTAGACGGTCATCCGGTCGTAGTCGCCCTGCGTCAGGCGGACGACCTTTCCGTCCCGTAGATCAATGGCTGGAAATAATTGCATTATAGATCTCCTTTAACTGGCTTCCCCCTCTCAGGCGCTTCACGCCAGCTCCCCCAAAGGGGGAGCTTTTTAACCTCCCACTTCGGGGGAGGTGGCATCGCGTAAGCGATGACGGAGAGGGTTGGGCCGTTCACAATTCACTGAAGGCTTTCAGGATGCGCAGGCCGGTGTCTCCGCTCTTTTCGGGGTGGAACTGCGTTCCATACACCCGGCCCGCACGGACCACGCCGGTGACGGGGATGGAATAGTCGCTCACCGCCAGCGTACTCTCCGCACAGTTCGTGCCGTAGTAGCTGTGCACGTAGTAGACGTATTCGCCCGCGCGGATGTAGCGGAACAGCGGGTCGTCCCGGACGATGTGCAGCGCGTTCCAGCCGATCTGCGGCACCTTCAGCGTCCGGTCTGCAAGGTCGGGTTCCAGCGGGCAGACCTCGCCTTTCACAAAGCCCAGGCCCGCGTGTTCGCCGTACTCATAGCTTTTTTCAAACAGCAGCTGCATCCCCAGGCAGATGCCCAGCAGCGGCTTTTTGGTGGCTTCTTCCCGGAGGACGGGCACCAGGCCGGTGGCTTCCAGCTTGGCCATGGCGTCGCCGAACGCCCCCACACCGGGCAGGATGAGCCGGTCGGCCGCGCGGATGACCGCCGGGTCGGCGGTAACGACGGCCTCCTGCCCCAGATGGGCCAGGCTCGACTTCAGGCTGAACAGGTTGCCCACCCCATAATCAATGATCGCGATCATACCAGCAGTCCTTTCGTGGAGGGGATCTCGTCCCGGTGGGCGGCGTCGATCTTGACCGCTGCAGCCAGCGCGTGACCTGCGCCCTTGAAGCAGGCTTCGAGGATGTGGTGGGTGTTCTCGCCCGCAAACTGGACGAAGTGGACCGTGGCGGGCACGTTCCGGGCAAAGCCCAGCCAGAACTCTGAGGCGCACTCCACATCAAAATCGCCGACCTTTTCGGTCTTGCAGCGGACATCCCAGTTCAGGGTGCACCGACCGGACAGGTCCACGGCGCAGAGCACCAGTGCCTCATCCATGGGCAGATAGAAGCTGCCATAGCGGCAGATGCCCCGCATATCGCCCAGCGCCTTGGCAAACGCCTGCCCCAGTGCGATGCCGATGTCCTCGGCGGTGTGGTGGTAGTCCACCTCCACGTCGCCGTGGCAGGTAAGCACCAGGTCGAACCGGCCATGCCGCGCAAACAGCTCCAGCATGTGGTTCAGAAACCCGCAGCCGGTGTCCACCTGATACCGGCCTGCGCCGTCCAGATTGAGGGTCAATTCGATCTGCGTCTCGTTGGTGTTGCGTTCCAAACTCACTTCCCGCATGGGTCAGTCCTCCAGTATCTTGTCCAGTGCGGCCAGCAGCGCCTGCATCTGGGCCGGTGTGCCGATGGTGATGCGCAGCCAGCTGTGGATGCGCGGTGCATCGAAATGCCGCACCAGCACACCGTTTTCCTTCAGTTTTCGGTACAGAGTGCCGCCGTCCTGCCGTGCCGTACGGACGAACAGGAAGTTCGACCGGCTGTCCAGCACCGTGAAGCCGCGTGCTTCCAGCTGCTGCCGGGTCCAGCTGCGCGTCTCGACGATGGCGGCGCGGGTGGTGTCGAAGTAGGCGGTATCTTCCAGCGCGGCCTGCCCGGCTTTCAGGGTCAGGCGGTTGATGTTGTAGGGGTTCAGGCTGAACTTGACCCGGTTCAGGTCGGCGATGATCTTCGCGTTGCCCATGGCCAGACCCAGCCGGGCACCGGCCAGCTGGCGGGACTTCGAGAAGGTCTGCACCACCAGCAGGTTCTCGTACCGGTCGATGAGGGGCACACAGCTCTCCCCGCCGAAGTCCACATACGCTTCGTCCACGATGACCACATGGTCGGGATTGGCCTGCAGGATGCCCTCGATGGCGCTGCGGGGCAGGGCCAGACCGGTGGGGGCGTTGGGGTTGGCCAGCACGATGGTGGTGTTCAGGCCGTAATAGTCGGCAGGGTCCAGCGTGAAGTCCTCCCGCAGCGGGATGATCCGGCTGGGGATGTGCATCAGCCCGCACCAGACGCCGTAGCAGCCGTAGGTGATGTCCGCATAGGCCAGCGGGTGTTCCTCGTCGCAGAAGGCCCGCAGCGCGAAAAACAGGTTCTCATCGCTGCCGTTGCCGGGCATGATCTGGTCCGGCTGCAGCCCGAAGTGCTTTGCTGCTGCGTTCAGCAGCTCGGCACAGGCCGGGTCGGAGTAGAGCCGCAGCTTTTCCACCTCGGCACGGCTCACGGCCTCCAGCACCGCCGGGGAGGGCGGATAGGGGCTTTCGTTGGTGTTCAGCTTGATGTACTGCTGATCCTGCGGCTGCTCGCCGGGGGTGTAGGGGGTCACCGTATCCAGCCTCGGTGAAAGGAATCTACTCATACGCTTTATCTCCTTGTCAGCGTCCTCACCCTCTCAGGCCGCTTCGCGTCCAGCTCTCCCAAAGGGAGAGCTTTTCAACCTCCCACTTTGGGGGAGGTGGCATTGCGAAGCAATGACGGAGAGGGGAAAACGCCTTCCCATTTATTCGTACCGGATCGTCACGCTTCTGGCGTGGGCGTGCAGGCCCTCGCGCTCGGCAAAATCGGCGATGCGGGGGGCCACTGCCTCCAGCGCATCGCGGGTGTAATAGAGGAAGCTGGACTTCTTGACGAAGTCGTCCACGCCCAGCGGGCTGGAAAAGCGGGCCGTGCCGCTGGTGGGCAGGGTGTGGTTCGGGCCGGCGAAGTAATCGCCCAGTGCCTCCGGGACGTTCCGGCCCAGGAAGATGCTTCCCGCATTCTTGATCTCGTTCAGCACGCCGAAGGGGTCTTCCACGCAGACTTCCAGATGTTCCGGCGCAATGATGTTGCAGGCCTCAATAGCCTTGTGCAGGTCGGTGCAGACGATGATCTTGCCGTTGTCGTCCACGCTGGCGCGGGCGATGGCGGCACGGGGCAGCTGGGGGATCTGGACTTCCAGCTCTGCCTGCACGGCTTTGGCCAGCGCTTCGCTGTCGGTCACGAGGACGGGGCTGGCCAGCTTGTCGTGCTCGGCCTGGCTCAGCAGGTCTGCCGCCACCCAGGCCGGGTCACACCCGCCGTCTGCCAGCACCAGGATCTCGCTGGGGCCGGCGATCATGTCGATGCCCACCTTGCCGAAGACCTTCCGCTTGGCCGTGGCCACGTAGATATTGCCGGGGCCGACGATCTTATCCACGGCCGGGATGCTCTCGGTGCCGTAGGCCAGCGCTGCCCCCGCCTGTGCGCCGCCGGTCTTGAAGATCTTCGTCACGCCCGCCGTAGCGGCAGCGGCCAGGATGACCGGGTTCACCCTGCCGTCCTTTCCGGCGGGGGTGGTCATAACGATCTCCGACACCCCGGCCACCTTGGCCGGGATGACGTCCATCAGCACCGTAGAAGGATAAGCAGCCGTACCGCCGGGCACATAGACGCCTGCCTTTTCGATGGGGGTGTATTTCTGGCCCAGCACCACGCCGGGCTTGTCGTTCATCACAAAATTCTTGTGCACCTGCTGGCGGTGGAAGGCCTCGATGTTGGCAGCGGCCTCCTTCAGCGTTTCCAGGAAATAGGGGTCCATGTTCGCGAAGGCCTCGTCGATCTCCGCCTGGGTCACCTGCAATTCTTCGATGGACGCGCCATCGAATTTCAGGGCGTATTCCTTCAGGGCCGCATCGCCGCGGGCGCGGACGTCGGCAAGGATGCCGTCCACGACATCCTCCACATTCTTTTCGGCGCGGATGTCCCGGTTCAAGATCTCTTCCGGTTTCAGTTCGTCAAATTGGTACAGCTTGATCATTTTGCAGCCTCCTGTAAGGTCTCCCGCAGTTGTTCGAGCATTCGGTCCACTTCCCGGTGTTTGAACTGGTAGCTGGCCTTGTTGGCGATGAACCGGGCCGAGATGGGCAGAAATTCGGTCACGACCTTCAGGCCGTTCTCCCGCAGGGTCGTGCCGGTCTCCACGATGTCCACGATGACATCCGAAAGGCCCAGGATGGGGGCCAGCTCAATGGAACCGTTCAGCTTGATGATATCAATGTCCCGCCCGATGGACGCATAGTAGTTCTTGGCGATGTTCACGAATTTGGTAGCGACCCGCACCGGGCGGCTGGGGTCGTCCTGATAGTCGTTCGGCGCTGCCACGCACATCCGGCATCTGCCGAGGCCGGTGTCCAGCAGCTCATACACGTCGGCGGAGGCTTCGGTGAGGATGTCCTTTCCCACGATGCCCACATCCGCCGCGCCGTGCTCGACATAGATGGCCACATCGCTGGGCTTGACGAGGAAATACCGGATGCCCGCTTCGGGGTTCTCGACCACCAGCTTCCGGGTGGCATTGTAGTCCTCGGCGCAGCCGTAGCCGATGCGGGCCAGCAGGCCATAGACCTTATCGCCCAGACGGCCTTTCGGCAGAGCCACATTCAGCATCACCCGGTCGGTCTTCTGCTGCTGGACCGGCGGCAGCGGGGCGCTCAGGCGGTCCAGCTCATCCAGATAGACCGCAAACCCGATGGCGTCCGCGCCGGGGGTGAATTTCTGCATCAGCAGGTCGTAGCGTCCGCCCTTGAGCAGCGGGCGGGGCAGGCCCTGCAAATAACCCTGAAAGACCAGCCCGTTGTAATACTCCATCTCGCCCGTCAGCGAGAGGTCCAGCCGGACGCTCCCGCCCCCGGCGCTCAGAGAGCGCGTCAGCGCCCGCAGCTCGGCGGCAGCGGCCCGCATCCGGTCGTTTTTGCAGAAGGCCTCGGCGCGGGCCAGCGTCTCTTCGCAGCCGCCGCAGAGGGTCAGCAGCGCACACAGCGTATCGGCCCCGGCATCGTCCAGCCCGGCGGCCTTTGCGGCGGCCCGCAGCTCGTGGGCGTTCTTCTCGCGCAGCAGGTCCAGCAGGGCGGGGCGGGCCGTTTCGGGCACTGCCAGCGCATCCAGCAGACCGAACAGATACCCCATGTGGCTCAGCTCCAGCACCCAGGCCGCGCCCAGCTGTTCCAGCGATTTTGCCGCCAGCCCGACTGCCTGCTGCACCTGCGCTTCGCCCACGGCTCCCAGCATCTCCAGGCCCATCTGCGCGATCTCCTTGAAGGTGTGGCTCTCTGCCGAGGGGCGGTAGACGTTCTCGTGGTAGTAGTATTTCAGCGTCTCGCCGGGGGCGGGCTGGGCCGTCTTGGCAATGGAGAGGGTCACGTCCGGCTTGAGCGCCAGCAACCGTCCGTCCAGGTCGGTGAAGGTGATGACCTGTTCCGACGACAGAAAGCTCCGGTTCTCCTGATACAGACCGTATTCCTCAAAGCGGCCCATGTGGTATTTGCGGCAGCCCGCCGCCTCATACAGTGCCCGCAGCGCAAAGGAGGCCCGCTCCTTCGGCTGCAGATCCGACAGATCAAATCCCATTCTGGTTTCCCTTTCCTCTTTCCCGCCCTGTGCGCGGCACCGTCCGCGCCATTTGCTCTGCGAAATCGTTCTTGAATTTATTTTACTTTATCTTGATAAAGTTGTAAAGTACGAAAGTATCAAACTTTTCTCTTTTATCTTACCGTTTTTCTGTGCGTTTGTACAGAAACGCGAAATTGTTTCATCGTACCGGCAAATCAGATGATGCGTTCCGCAAACGCACCGCTCCCCAAAGCGCAAAAATGCCCCGCCGGGCGCAGGATGCGCACAGCAGGGCAAAACGCGATTCTTCGGGGGGCCGACTCAGCAATCCAGCAGGGCCAGCACACCGCTCTTCGGGCGGGCACCGACCGCCTGATTGACGAGCCTGCCGTTCTGGAAGACCAGCAGCGTGGGGATGCTCATGACGCCGAACTGAGCGGCGAGGTCCGGCTGCTCGTCCACATTGACCTTGCCCACCTTGACGTCGCTGCGCTCCTCGGCCACCTCGTCCACGATGGGCGAGAGCATCCGGCAGGGGCCGCACCAGCTGGCCCAGAAGTCCAGCAGCACCGGCTTTTCGCTGTGCAGCACCTCGGCGTCAAAGTTTTCGGTCGTGATCGTAATGGGTTCCATATCTTCTACCTCCTGCGGGTGTGTTTGTTGTTCGATGGTCTTAGTATACCCCAAATGCCGCCCCGCTTCCGTAACCGGGTCACAAAACACAACAAAAAGCGGCGGCCCGCCCCGGTTGGGGAGAGCCGCCGCTTTTCATTGTTCTTTGGAGTACTCCGGGCTGTCTGGCCTCAATGTTTTAGGCAGTGATGATGACCAGAGCGGTGATGGGCCACAGGCCGACAGCAGCCGAACCAGCGCAGATGCCCTTGAATGCGCTGATCAGATCCTTCTGCAGGTAGTTCACATAGGTGTTCATGCCGCCCTCCAGCAGAGCTGCGGTATCCTGGCCCTTGTGCGCTGCGACATAGTTGCGGGTAGCGACCATGCCCTTGTAGTAGTTGTACAGGCCCCAGATGCTGAATGCAGTGCCAGCCAGAGCAGAAACAGCACCAAAAGCGCTGCCGCCCTGCGTATAGGTCATTTCCTCTTCGTTCATGACGTTGTAGTTCGCGGGCATCTTCATCTTGTTTTCCATAATAACACTCCTTTGAAAAAGCAATAATATCCCAAGCAGTGCATTCGCTGCACTGCAGGTTTCCAAACAAATGCTAAGGGGTTCCAAGAGGCATCCGGGACTGTCTGCTCAGATGAGCATCAGCACCACGCTGACCGGGGCCAGACCCACCACCGCAGCGGTGGAGACCACATCCCGCAGGAAGTTGGACGGGCTCTGGCTCATGTCCTCGCCGATATCATCCAGCGCACGGCCGATCACCGTAAAGACATTGCCCTTGCGGTTCTCTTTCTGGTTCAGCCAGCTGCGGGCCGTTCCGATGCCCCAGACATAGCTGGCACCCAGCACTACGGCTCCTACGACCGTTGCCGCCGTCGAGAGCGCATCCAGATAGCTGCCGCCCTCAACATAAGTCATCTCATCTTCCGACACCACGGCGCAGTGTGCGGGCATCTTCAGTTCGTTCTTCATTCCTAATTTTCCCTCATTTCGACGGTTTCTGTTCCTCCGCCGCATACAGCAACCCTGCTGCATTCCTCACTCACTCTTTGTACGCTCATTTTACTACGTCTGTCGATTTTCTGCAATAGATTCTGTGCAAAACTATGAAAAATCGGAAAGTCGCATGAAAACTTCGCGAAAAGTTTGTGAAAAAGGACTGCGTTTTTTTACAGCTCAGCCTGCCACGCCCGCACGGTAGAGATACGGGTCGCTGGTAAAGCTGGAATAGCTGTACAACACCAGGATGGCGTCGTAGTCGTTGTCTGCGATGAGCTGGTCCAGACCGTAGTTGTAATTGCGGAAGTCCACCACGTCGATGGCCGCATAGTTTGCCGTCAGATACGGCACGAAGCTGTTGGCGTAGCTGTCCTTGATGACGAGGATCTTGCCGGTGCCGTCGCCCTCCACCCGGCTCAGGCCGTTGTTGCCGTGGAGGAACATGGCGTACTTGTCGTAAACGTCCAGCTTGCCCGTATCGTACAGGCCGGTCTGTGTGCCCTCGGTGGGCTGGCCCGGCGCAGTGACGTTCCAGATGGTGAGCCGATTCTGCAGATCATACCAGGTGATGGTGTCCGGCTCGGCATTCCAGGTGCGCGCCTTGGAGTAGTGGGTGCCGTAGAAGTTTTCCGCCGTCTCCACAGGATGCGCACTGCGGTCAAAGGGCGTCAGGCCCTGCGCTTCGCAGAACTGCTCGTAGGCGTAGTAAGCCCCCAGCGTCGTCCAGTGGTGGTCGGTGCGATAGTACAGATACTCGTCCTTGTGCGCCCGCAGCGCATCGGTGACGCGGAGAAACTGCACCGCCGGGAGCGCTGCCTGCGCTTCGTCGATCCGCCCTTCCTCGTCCATCTGGGGCGCAGCGAGGGGCAGGTCTTCCGGATAGAGCACGGAGGCCGACGGCACGAGCATGAAGCTCACCTTGCCGGGGTAACGCTCGCCCAGCGACTGCACCGCCGCCAGATTCTTGTTCCAGACCCGCTCTTCGGTGGGCAGAACGCGGTAGCGACGGGCAAACATCCGGTGCTCCCGCCCCAGCAGGATGCCGCCGCTCTGGGTCTTCTGGAACAGGGTCGTCTCGGCCAGGCTCTGCAGGCTGATCCACTGGTCCCGCCCGAAGACCTGATCCTTCACATACTTGGTATAGTTCGTAAAATAATTGTTCAGTCCATCCACCGACACGGCCGTCAGTTTGGGCCGCTGGGTGAGGGTAGTGTTTTCCAGCTCGCTGTAGGCGCGGTCCGGCGTCACCAGGTCCAGCACGAACAGCGCCGCGAAGAACAGGGTGAAGGCCGCCAGCACCGGGTACTGCTTCAGGGAGGAAACACGCTTTTTCGGATCCATGCTTTACGTCCTCCTCAGAAATTGAAATACAGGAACGGGCTGTTCGTGCTGCCCACGACATAGGCCGTGGAGAGCACCAGCAGCACCAGCACCGTGGCCACCCGCGTTGCGGTGCGCTTCTTCAGCAGGTCCCAGATTTTTTCGATGAGCGGGGTGCAGCAGACCACCGACACCGCCAGCAGCACACCGTAATTCCGCAGGAAATACACCGGCGACACACCGCCCGCAGGCACGAAGAGCTTATAGAACAGGTAGTTGAACCCGACGCCCCAGTCGTTGCCCACGAACATGGCCCAGCCCACCACCACGAGGAAGAGGGTGTAGACATGCGGCCAGACTTTGCCTTTTTCAAGGTATTTCAGCAGGAACAGCTTCTCGACGGCCAGCAGGATGAAGTAGTACAGACCCCAACAGATGAAGTTCCAGTCCGCACCATGCCAGATGCCGGTGAGCAGCTCCACGACGAAGAGGTTGAAGATCTGCCGCTTGAGGCCCTTGCGGTTGCCGCCCAGCGGGATATAGACATACTCCCGGAACCAGCCGGACAGGGTCATGTGCCAGCGCCGCCAGAATTCCGTGATGGAGCGCGAGATATAGGGGTAGTTGAAGTTCTGCGGGAAATCAAAGCCCAGCATCTTGCCCATGCCGATGGCCATCATGGAATAGCCGGAAAAGTCGAAATACAGCTGCAAGGAATAGGCGATGACGCCCAGCCAGACCAGCGCCGTGGAGGCATTGCCCAGACCCACATAGGTGGTGGAGGGACTGTTCTGGATGCCGATGATGTCGGTCCAGAGCGCGCCCACGGCATCCGCCAGCAGGACTTTCTTCGCCAGACCGAAGGTGAACAGGGTCATGCCCTCCTCGATCTGCCGGAGGCTGTAACGGTGTTCGTAGACATGCAGCTGAGCCGAGACATCGCGATATTTGACGATGGGGCCTGCGATGAGCTGCGGGAACATGACCACATAGGCACCAAAATCAATGATGTTATGCTCGGTCTTCACATCCCGGCGGTAGACATCAATGGTGTAGGAAAGGGTCTGGAAGGTGTAGAAGCTGATGCCCAGCGGCAGGGTGCTGATGCCCTGAATGGCCGCGAACTGGGTGCCGAACAGGCTGTTCAGGCTGGAGAGGACGAAGTTCGCATACTTAAAATAGAACAGCATCCCCAGGCTCCCCGCCAGAGCCACCAGCAGCAGCGCCGTGCGGGCGGCGGGCTTGTCCTCCATGCGTTCCAGCCCCAGGCCGCAGAGGTAGTTGATGAGGATGAGGGCCAGCATGACCGGGAAAAACCGGACTTCGCCCCAGCAGTAGAACACCAGACTGCACACAAAGAGCACGGTGTTCTTGAGTTTGGCGGGCGCAAGGTAATAGAGCGCCAGCGTGATGGGGAGAAACCGGAACAGAAAAAGGATGGTGCTGAAAACCAAGGTGTTCCTCCTTTGAAAAAGGGCCGATGCCGCCAAGGCACCGGCCCACGATGATCGTTGTTACTTGAGCAGAACGCCGTTGACGGCGTCGGTCAGGTCTTCCGTGCACGCGTTGGAGGCAATGACCATCACCACGCGGTCGGCGCTGTTGGCGATGACGGCATTTTCCACATTGGCCTGTGCCGCAGCAAACTCGGCATAGTTGCCGTAGAAGGCCACCTGGTCCTGCTGGTAGGCCTTCAGGGCCTCCACGATCTCTTCGGCCTTGCCCTCTGCCGGCTCGATGACCAGCACCAGACCGGCGTCGCCGTTGTCGTTGCTCTTCACGCCCTTATAGCTGGCCACATCCTCCGCCTTCAGGCCGAAATCGTACTCGATGTTCATGGCAGCGATCTCGAACTGGTTGGAGATGGGGTTGGCTTCCAGCAGCGCATCCACCTCGTCGGCCAGCGCATCGGGGCTGTTGGTGCCGTCGTCGGGCAGGGCGCTCTCCGCCTGGGATAGCACCACCGAGGACGCCGCCGGGCTTGCCGAGGACGCCGTGGAAGAGGAAGCCGCGCCGCCGCAGCCTGCGAGCAGAGCGCAGCCCAGCGTGGCAGCCACAGCGGACAGTATCAGTTTTGAACGGATCTTCATAGATTATTCCTTCTTTTGCATTCATTACACTCAGGCCCGGCGCTGTGCCTTCCGGCGCGGCTGGCCGGGCCATTGCTATCTTACCATACCCTTGCCGGAAATGCAAAGGTTCGCGCAAATTTTTACGGTTTCTTCACCGGTCTTTGCCAGCGCTTTTCCGCTCAGCCCGCAAGGGTGTGCAGCTGGGCGATGTAGTCCTCGAAGCACAGGCCGCTGGCACTGATCTTCCGGGCATTTTCCACGCCCACATAGCGCCAGTGCCAGGGCTCGTAGGTGATCTCGGTCTGGGCCTCGGCCCCCTTGGGGTAGCGCAGGATGAAGCCGTAATCTGCCGCATGCTCGCACAGCCAGCGGAAGGCCGTGGTGTTCTCAAAACCCTCGTCCAGGCCGGTGTACTCCGGGCTGTTCAGGTCTGCGGCCAGACCGCAGTTGTGCTCCGAATAGCCCGGCGGGTTGACGACCGCCGCCGCCTTTTCCTTGGCCGTGGCCAGGTCGTAGCCCTGGTCGGTGTAGTATTTCGTCTTCCGCTCGTACAGACCGGTCTGGTACTTGACGCTGCGGTAACCGCTCTGCATCCAGATGGTCACATTTTCGGCGGCAGCGGCTTTTTGCATCTCCAGAAAGGCATCGCAGGCCACGGTCTGCAGCGTCTTGTTCACAGCGGTCTTCGAGCCGCACTCTTTGGTCTCAAAGGTATAGTCGTCCGGCATCTTGTTGGTGTGGTTCACCAGCACCATCAGCGGGTCGGCCAGCATGGCAGCGGCCTCGTCTGCGGTCAGGCCCAGAGCATTGCCATTGGTCTCCTCCACCGTGTTGGATGCTGCCGGAAGCAGGCTGTTCTCCGCATCCTCCGCCGGGGCGCTGGCCGCGCTGGCGGAAAGCACCGGGGCGTGGCGGTTGAGCAGGAACGCAGCCCCGCCCATGAACAGGGAGACGGCGACGGTCAGCCCGCCCACGAACAGGCAGACGGCGACGGTCAGCCCGGCCACCCGGCGGATGGCGCGGCTGCGACGGCGGCGGCGCACTTCGGCGCGGGTCATGCGGCGGTGCGATTGGTTCACAGGTCGTTGATTCATAAGGCTTCTCCTTGTATATTCTCTCCGGGCCGGGGACATCCTATCCCCGGAGGTGTTCTGCATGAAACTGACAGCGCAGGAATATGCGCGGCGGGTGCAGCGGGCAGGCCCGCATTCGCCGCTGGGCACCGACTGCCTGTGGGCTTTCGGCGTGGGCGGCGGCATCTGCCTGCTGGGCGAGGTGCTCCGCCAGTGGTATCTGGGTCTGGGGCTCGAAGCCGACCTTGCCGGTACCCTGACCAGCTGCACCCTCATCGCCCTCTCAGCGGTGCTGACAACGCTGGGCCTTTACCAGAAGCTCGCCGCCCGCGCGGGGGCCGGGTCGCTGGTGCCCATCACGGGCTTCGCCAACGCCGTGGTCAGCGCGGCCATCGAGTTCAAGACCGAGGGCCGTGTGCTGGGCACCGGGGCCAAGATGTTCACCATCGCCGGGCCGGTCATCGTGTACGGCACACTGGCTGCGGTGCTGTACGGCGGGGTGCTCTGGCTGCTGGGCGGCTGATCCCTCTCACTTACCATACGCTTTGCCGGGCGCAAAGATTGCACTCTTCCGGCAATTTTCCAGTATACCACAAAATTCGCAAAAAAACATCCCTGAAAGGAGGAATTTTTCATGGCGACCCGGCGCGGCGACACCCTGATCTTCCAGACTCCGCCCGTCATCGCGGCCCATGCGGCGGTGGGCGGCAAAAAAGAGGGGGAAGGCCCCCTTGCGGCGGGCTTCGATGCGCTGAGCGCCGACAACCGGTTCGGCCAGTCCGGCTGGGAAGCCGCCGAGACCCAGCTGCAGCTGCGGGCGGCGCGGCTCTGCCTGAAAAAAGCGCAGACCACCGAAAAAGAGGTCAGTCTGGCTCTGGCCGGAGACCTGCAGGCCCAGTGCACGGCCTCCAATTACGCCATGCGGACGCTGGGCATCCCCTATGCGGGGCTGTTCGGGGCCTGCAGCACCATGGCCGAAGCGCTGGGGCTGGGGGCTGCGCTCTGCTCGGCCGGGCTGGCCGACGGCCTGCTGGCCATGGCGTCCAGTCATTTCTGCACCGCCGAACGCCAGTTTCGCACCCCGCTGAGCTATGGAGCCGTCCGCACCCCGACCGCCCAGTGGACGGCCACCGCCGCCGGGGCCTGTCTGCTGCGCCCCGCCGGGCAGGGGGTCGGCATCCGGGCCGTGACCTTCGGGCGGGTGCAGGACTATCAGATCCGGGACATCAACAACATGGGCGCAGCCATGGCTCCCGCCGCTAGCGCGACTCTGCTGCACTACCTGCGGGACACCCATGCAGAGCCGCCGGATTTCGATGCCATCTACACCGGCGACCTGGGCCATGTGGGCAGCCAGCTCTTCCGGGAACTGCTGGCCGCCGAGGGCCTGCTCATCAAGAACCATGTGGACTGCGGCTGCATCCTCTACGATGCCAACGAGCAGGCCGTGAAGAGCGGCGGCTCCGGTGCGGGCTGCTGCGCGGCGGTGCTCTGCGCCCACATCCTGCCCCGGCTGGAGCGCGGCACCCAGAAGCGGGTGCTCTTCCTCGCCACCGGAGCCTTGATGAGCCAGACCACCTTTCTGCAAAAGGAGAGCATCCCGGCCGTCGCCCATCTGGTGGAGCTGACAGCGCCGGAGAAAGGAGCCGCATCATGAACTATCTCTGGGCTTTCGTCATCGGGGGCGGCATCTGCGCCGCCGGGCAGATCCTCATCGACCTGACCGGCCTGACCCCCGCCCGCATCCTGACGGGCTATGTCGTCGCGGGAGTCGTGCTGTCGGCCCTCGGCTGGTACGCCCCGCTGGCCGAGCTGGCCGGGTGCGGGGCCACCGTACCGCTGCTGGGCTTCGGCCACCTGCTGGCCAAAGGCGTCCGCACCGCATTGCAGGAGGAGGGGGCCATCGGCATCCTCACCGGCGGGCTCACCGCCGCTGCCGCCGGCATCACCACCAGCCTCGTCTGCGGCGTGGTCTGCTCCTGGGTCGGCCGGAGCCACGACCAGAACTAGCCCGCAATCAAAAGCGGCGCTGCTTCGCGCCGGTTCGCGCCCGGCGGGTGGTAGGATGCAAAAAACAAAAACCCCCGCACCGGAAACCGGCACAGAGGTTTTGTTCGTCAGTCGATCACTCGATCAGGCATGAACTCAAGCGTTCTTGTTTGCACGCTTTGCCATACGGCTGATCTTGCGAGAAGCAGTGTTCTTCTTGATGACACCCTTAGCGCGAGCCTTGTCGATCGCGGAAACAGCAGCCAGGACAGTTGCGTCCTTGTCAGCGGCTTTAGCATCGATGGCAGCGTCTGCCTTCTTGACGACTGTTTTCAGGTTGGTCTTAATGGCCTTGTTGTGAGCCTGCTCAGCTGCAGCCTGCACGACGCGGTCCTTCTGAGATTTGATGTTAGGCATTCGTTCCACCTCCTTGGCTACCTATAACAGCGCACCTTATGATACCATATTTGCCGTACCAGCGCAAGCCTTTTTTCGATTTTTGTTTAGAAAAGTTTTCAAAATCCCATACTGAAACTGTAAAACCGGGCCAAAACGGCCCCAAATGCAAATTTCAGATGGGAAAGCGGGATGAATCATGCGGGAAACAGACCTTGCCGATGAGCTGTTCCGGGCACCGGGCAGTGCGCCGCCCACCGGTGTGCGGGTGGCCACAGCCAGGCGCGGCGGCGTGACCGTGACGCGGGTGGAGATCGCACGCGAAGGGCTGGAGCGCCCCCGCGGGCGGTACGTGACGCTGGAAGTGCCCCGCGTCAGCCTGCTGGACGAGCGGGACGAAGCAATCATCGAACCGGCTGCGGCAGAGCTGCAGGCCCTGCTGCCTCCGGCAGGGCCGGTGCTGGTGCTGGGCGTCGGGAACCGGCGGGTGACCTCCGATGCCCTCGGCCCCCGGACTGTACAGAAAATTTTCGTCACGATGGGGCAGCATGCCATCCCGGTGCAGGGCATCCGGCCGGTGGCGGCAGTGGCACCGGGCGTGTCGGCTGCCACCGGGCTGAGTTTGCAGCAGCTGGCCGGGGCACTGGTGCGGGAGATCCGCCCCGCTGCCCTGCTCTGCGTGGACAGCCTCTGCTCTTCCGAGCCGGAGCGGCTGGGCCGGACCCTGCAATTCTCGGACACCGGGCTGTTCCCGGCCCAGCCCGGCCACAGCCGCCATCTGGATGCTGCCCGGCTGGGGGTGCCGGTCGTAGCGGCAGGCATCCCGACCCTGATGCAGGCCGAGGAGGGCAGCGACCTTGTAGTGACCCCTCGCGAGCTGGACAGCGTCATCGCCCACGGGGCCGCCCTGCTGGCCGCGGCCATCAACCGTGCTTTGCAGCCCCGCCTGAGCATTGCCCAGCTGGGCTGGCTGACGAGCTGAGGCCTTGGCATTCCGGTATGGATTGTTCTATCCCCATAGGATATTTTCATACCCTATCAAGAGGGAAGGAGGTGTCCGCCATGCGCCGCAGGCAGGGAGATTTCGGGGCCGGGCCGGTGCTCAGTCTGGCCGGGGCGGCGGCGCTGATGCTGGCGCTGACCGTTTTTGCCCATGGGCTGGTGCTCAGTCTGGCGGCGCTCATCATCGGGCCGCTGCCCGCCGCGCAGACGGCCCTTTCTCTCAGCCGGAAGCAGGCCGCCTCCGCGCAGAGCGGCGGATCTGCGGCAGAAGCGCTTCCGCCCGAAGTCCTCGAACCCGCTCCGGGATCTCTGCCCGCCGCCGCAGACCGCTCCTACCTCGTCCCGCTGGAAGGCGACGACGCCCGGCCCGAAGACGCAGGCACTGTCCTCGAAAAGACCTATCCGCAGGGCAGCGGCGAAAAATACGTGGCCTGTGGGGCGGGCAGCATCAAGAACAACACCCGTGTCCCGGCGGCGGAGATCGCGGCCGAGGTCGAAGCTCCGCTCCCCTTTGCGGTGGAGTGGAACAGCCCGGAGCCGCAGGTTCTCATCATGCACACTCACGCCACCGAGGACTACCGCCTCTCGGCCGGGCTGTGGTTCCGCCCCGGCGACGGCTCCCGCACCACCGACCGGAACTATAACATGTGCGCCGTGGGCCGCGTCATGGCCGACACCCTCAATGCCGCCGGGCTGAACACCCTCCATGACGAGACCCTGAACGACTACCCCAGCTACACCGGCAGCTACGCCAACAGCCGCGCTGTGGTGCAGCAGTACTTAGCCCAATACCCCAGCATCAAGGTGGTGCTCGATGTCCACCGCGACGCCATCGAGACCGAGAACGGCTCCCGGATGGCCCCGGTCTGCACCGTGAACGGCCAGCAGGCGGCTCAGGTCATGATCATCTGCGGGTGTGACAACGGCAGCAGCATCTCTCTGCCTAACTACCGCCAGAACCTCCGCTTCGCCGCCGCATGGGAGCGGGCGATGGAGGGGACATTCCCCGGCCTCACCCGGCCTGTGCTGTTCAGCTACCGCTTTTACAATCAGGACCTCACCACCGGAAGCCTGCTCATCGAGGTGGGCGGCCATGGCAACAACCTCAACGAAGCCCTGTACGCCGGACAGCTGGCCGCCGAGGGGCTGATCAGGGCCTTGCAATAAAAAGCCCGCTCAGGCATCGCAGCGCCATACCTGAGCGGGCAAGATCCATTATTCGTATACCACGCAGCCCAGAACCGTCTTGCCCAGACGAGCGATCTGCTCTTTCTGGTCGTTCACGCTGCTGTAACGGGAGCAGCTGCAGTCGGCCACGAGCACCACCGCGTCGGCGGCGTTGACTTCCAGAACGGCGGTGGAGGAGACCAGTACGCTCTCGGCGCAGGTCAGCTTCCGGCTGCGGAGGGTGTCGGCAGCCTGCAGCTGGGTGGTCAGGGCAGACAGCTGCTCTGCGGGCAGATCGCCGGTGACGAGGATGCGATCTGCCTTGGGGGCACGGCTGGCAATGGTGGCGGCGATCAGGCGCACCGTCTCGTCGTCGCGGCTGCCATCGGGGCGGCCCTCCAGCTTGTTGAGTTTGGCGTCCAGCTTGACTGCCTTCCGGGCAGCGGCACCGGCCAGCGTACCGAGGATGGGCAGATTGCAGGTGGACTTGAGGTCCTTCGCAGAGTAGACGAGGCCGGAGGTCAGGAACTTGACGACCGCAGCGCCGGCTACCAGGATCACGCCGAGGACCAAGCCGATCACGGCAAACTTCACAAGAGAGGAGCTGCCGTTGCCCGGATCTTCCGGCACTTCGAGGGCAGCCAGGTCCTGATCGGCCTTCTGGATGTTCTGCTCCAGCAGGTCGTGCTGCGCCTGCAGATCGGTCATCTGGTTCTGCAGGCTGGTCAGGTTGTCGCGGGTGTTCTGCTGCTGGTCGCGCAGGTCGGTGGACACGGTGACGCTGCTGGTGCGGGACAGCAGGGTGATGCTGTGGTGCCCCACGGTGGACTCAATCGTCTCGTACAGGCCGTTCATCCGGGCGATGACAGCGTCCAGAATGGCGGTGGCATCTTCCTCGGATGCTGCGTTGATGCTGATGGAGAGCAGGCGGGTGGAGTCGTCGCCCCAGACGCTGACCAGCTCCCGCATATACCGCTCTTCCATGTTGAACTGCTCTGCAATGGCAGAAATAGCCTCGTGGTTGGTCAACAGGGAGGTGTATGCACTCAGGACCGAGCTGGTGTAGTCGGGGTTCTGGTAGTCCATGCCGGGCATGATCTTATAATCGGTGGTGACGTACAGATCCGCTCTGGCGTTGTAGACATTGTAAGGATCGATGCTGTTCAGGACCGACTTTTCCATGTACTCTTCGGCGTTGTCGATGTTGAACTGGACCGTCTGCTGCGAACGCTCGTTGTCGCGCAGCTGCTGGTTGTAGCTCTGCACGTCGGTATCGCGTTTGTTCTGTGCTTCGCGGTACTCGACCATGTCCTCTTCATACGTCTGCTGGGCCGAAGTGCGGGGTGCGGTCTCGCCCTCTTCTGCCGCCTTCTGGACGGCGGCGTTCCACGAAATGTTCTTCACAACAGCCACGCCTGCAAACAGTACGGCGCAGACCAGGGCTGCGGCCGCCATCTGCCGGTATTTGCGCAGGACTGTGAACAGCAGGGAAACGAGGTTGATCTCCTCTTCCTGCTCATACGGGATCTGGTTTTCAGTCATAAATGTCCTCCTAAAACAACAGAGAGTTTGCAGCGCGGGATGCCTCCCCGGAACGCCCGGAAACAGGATGGGTATAAAGCGCACAACATATCATTTTAGATGATATCATTTTTCGGCCCGGAATGCAAGACAAAGTCTTGATTTCCGATTGACAAAGCTGCTTTCCTGTGCTATTTTTAGAATTACCGAAAAGCACAGATCGGGAAAAGTAACGCATCCGGGACGCTTCCAGAGAACACGGCAGTTGCTGCGAGCCGTGAGCGCCCCCTGCGCGAACGAACACCCAGGAGCTGCAACCTGAACCCCAGTTTTTTGCAAAACTGCCAGTAGGTGCGCCGCTGCGCCCCGCGTTACAAGGGCAGCGCTTTCTTTTTGAGATGAGCGCGTGAGCGACCGGACACTTCCGGTAATTCAGGTGGCACCGCGGACATTACAAGACAGCTTGTTCGCCCTGAAACTTCAGGGCAAAGCTGTCTTTTTATTTTATATCGGAGGAGATACCATGGAACGCACTGAGATCGTTTCGCTGTACAAGAACCCCCCCGCCGACGGCACCGTCGTGACCGTCTGCGGCTGGGCAAAGAACATCCGCGACTCCAAGAACATCGGCTTCATCGCCCTGTCGGACGGCGGCTGCTTCAAGACCCTGCAGGTCGTGCTGGAAGCCGGCAAGCTGGAAAACTACGATGCCGTCATCCACACCGGCCTCTACAGCAGCCTGCGCATCGTGGGCCGCATCGTGCTGACCCCGCAGGCCAAGCAGCCCTTTGAGCTGAACGCCGATTCCGTCGAGATTCTGGGCGACTGCCCCGCCGACGAATACCCGCTGCAGAAAAAGAAGATGAGCATGGAGTATCTGCGCACCATGCCCACCCTGCGCCCCCGCACCAACACCTTCAACGCCGCCTTCCGCGTCCGCAGCGTGGCTGCTTACGCCATCCACAAGTTCTTCCAGGAGAACGGTTTCGTCTACGCACACTCCCCGCTGCTGACCGCATCCGACTGCGAGGGTGCCGGTGAGATGTTCCGTGTGACCACCCTCGACCTGGAGAACGTGCCCAAGAACGAGGACGGCACCGTCGATTACACCCAGGACTTCTTCGAGAAGCCGGTCAACCTGACCGTTTCCGGCCAGCTGGAGGCCGAGGCCATGGCCATGGCCTTTGGCAAGGTGTACACCTTTGGCCCCACCTTCCGCGCAGAGAAGAGCTTTACCACCCGCCACGCCGCCGAGTTCTGGATGATCGAGCCGGAGATGGCCTTCTGCGACCTGAACGGCTACATGGACACCGCCGAGGCCATGACCAAGTATGTCATCCGCTATGTGCTGGACAACTGCCCCGACGAGATGGCCTTCTTCAACCAGTTTATCGACAAGGGCCTCATCGAGCGTCTGGAGCTGGTGGCGAACAGCGAATTTGGCCGCATCACCTACACCGACGCCATTGAGGTGCTGAAGAAGAACAACAAGAAGTTCCAGTTCCCCGTCGAGTGGGGCGTGGACATCCAGACCGAGCACGAGCGCTACCTGACCGAGGTTGTCTTCAAGAAGCCTGTCTTCGTCACCGACTACCCGAAGGAGATCAAGAGCTTCTACATGAAGCAGAACCCGGACGGCAAGACCGTGGCCGCAGCCGATATGCTGGTGCCCGGCATCGGCGAGCTGATCGGCGGCAGCCAGCGTGAGGAAGACTACGACAAGCTGGTAGCCCGTATGGACGAGCTGGGGCTGGACAAATCCAGCTACGACTGGTACCTCAACCTGCGCAAGTTCGGCGGCGTGGAGCATGCCGGTTACGGCCTGGGCTTCGAGCGCATGATCATGTACCTCACGGGCATCCAGAACATCCGTGATGTCCTGCCGTTCCCCCGTACCGCTTACGGATTCTAAAAAATAAAGTACGACCCTCTCCGTCATTGCTTCGCAATGCCACCTCTCCCGAAGGGCGAGGTTTGGTTCTTCCGGTAAAGTACCGCACCAAAGCTCCCCCCTTGGGGGAGCTGGCGAGCGATAGCGAGACTGAGAGGGTTATTTTCAACATCGAGGTAACATTTCGTGGAAAACATTTCGCCCGCCCTGCTCCACTGGTTCCATGCGAACCACCGCATCCTGCCCTTCCGCTCCGACCCCACCCCCTACCATGTCTGGCTGAGTGAGATCATGCTGCAGCAGACCCGTGTCTCGGCGGCGCTGCCCTACTATGAGCGGTTCCTTGCCGCTCTGCCGGACATCCCCGCCCTTGCCGCCTGCGAGGAGGAAAAGCTCCACAAACTGTGGGAGGGTCTGGGCTACTACAGCCGGGTGCGGAACCTGCAAAAGGCGGCAAAGCTCGTCTGTGCGCAGTACGGCGGCGAACTGCCCGCCGACTACGATGCCCTCCGCGCCCTGCCCGGCATCGGCGACTACACGGCGGGTGCCATCGCCTCCATCAGCTTCGGCCTGCCGGTGCCTGCGGTGGACGGCAACGTGCTGCGGGTGTTTTCCCGCCTGTACAACGACGACCGCCTCATCACCGACCCCAAGGTCAAGCGGGAATTCACGGCCCGCGTCATGGAGCACCAGCCCCCGGCTGCCCCCGGCGACTACAATCAGGCCCTGATGGAGCTGGGTGCGCTGGTCTGCGTACCCAACGGTGCCCCGCTCTGTGCGCAGTGCCCGCTGGCCCACCTCTGCGCCGCCCATGCCGCCGGGACGGCCCTCACCCTGCCCCGCAAAGCGGCCCCCAAGGCCCGCCGCATCGAGCCGGTGACGCTGGCGCTCGTCCGCAGCCCGGAGGGCGTCCTGCTCCAGCAGCGGCCCGAAAAGGGTCTGCTGGCGGGCCTGTGGCAGCCGGTGCTCTGGGAGGACGAATCTCTCTCCGCCGACGAGGCCCGCGCCCGCCTGGCAGCGCTGGGCGTCGTCTGCACCTCCGATGCCGCCAAAGCCCTCCGCCCGGCCCGGCACATCTTCAGCCACATCGAGTGGCACATGGGCGGCTATCTCTTCACGGCAGAGCGCCAACCCGCCCCCGTCGGCTGCGTCTGGGCCAGCCCGGAACAGCTGGAAGCCGCGTACACCCTGCCCGGTGCGTTCAAGGCGTACCGCAAACTGCTGGCCGCTGCATTTTAACTTCTTTCATGCAGGTCGATGAAAATTTACGGATTGGCAGTTGTAATTTTTTTGCATTCCGGGTATAATATTCCTAACGCGATATTTCTACACGATATCCGCAAGGGCGGTTCCATGGCCCACCGCGAAACGGGCCACCCCGACACAAAGGATGTTCTGGACCCATCGTTCCGACCCAAAAAAGGAGTGTGCTGAACCTATGAAGAAATCTTGTTTGATCGCCGTGATCGCTACGCTGGCCGCCATCGCCGGTGCACTGGCCGCCGTGGCCGTTTATCTCCGCCGCCGCGAGAAGGAGCTTGATGAATACGAGCGCCTGCTGTTTGGCGAAGACAAGGCGGAACCCGCCGACGCACCTGCCGAGGACGCCGCAGAAGAATAACCGATCCGCTGAAGGGCGCACCCGGTGGTCAGTTCCTGACCCGCCGCGTGCGCCCTTTTTGCAACCCTGCACTTTCATGTCAGGAGGATGTTACATATCATGAAGCGATTTTTTCTTTGGATCATCGGCGTCGCGCTGGGCGTCGTCGTGCTGCTGGGGGCCGTAATGGCCGTGAGCTATTCCTTTACCGGCGAGGGAGCCCGCCCTGCGGCGGACGTACAGTTCGGCGGGCAAGCGCTGGAAGTGAACGGCTCCTGCTGGCAGGTGCCGCTGGTGGGCGGTGTGCTCGACAGGGTCTTTGCCGAGCCGGACACCCTTACCGTGCAAAAGCTGGGCACACTGTACGATGCCCACCCGGCACTCGCCCTGCCCGACTGGGCCACCTACACCACCCTGACTATCGAGACCGACGTCGGCAGCCTCGTATTCGCCGGTTCTGCCGGGCAGTATGAAGACTTCCTCTTCCCGGCCAACGGCAGCTACAAGGCCACGATGACAGTCTGGCGGCTCCCGGCCGACCTTCCTGCCACCCAGTTCGACGGCGGTACCAACGGTGCCATTCATAAGAACTGGGGGCAGGAACACCCGGCCCGGCCCACCGGTTGGTATCGGTTCTCCTTCCGGTTCACGCTGCAGGCCAGCGCCAACGTCGAGCTTTCGGCTGAGCGGGTCGAGCAGGGCGGCATCGTAGGCGTTGCCATCACCGGCATGGCCGGGGACACGGCCCCCACCCTGGAGACCGACCTCGGCAGTGTTTCGTGCACCCGCAGCCCCTCCGGCTGGCGGGCTTACATCCCTGCGGCCTACAACGCCTCCGCCGGAGCCCACGAGATCCGCATCACGGTCAACGGGGAGACGATTTCCCGGACGCTGACCGTTCTGCCCAAAGACTTCGGCACTGCGGAAGTCGAGGCTGAACCGGCCCCCACCGAGGCCGCGAACACCGAGTTCCGGAACAACATCTGGCCGCTGTATGAGTTGCCTGTGCGGGAGAAACTCTGGTCCGGCGGGTTCATCTGCCCGGCCGAGAACTATCTCATTCTGCTGGATTTCGGTCAGGTCAAGGTCACGAACGGCCAGCAGGGTTCCCGCTCCAACTCCACCAAGCTCTACACCATCCCCGGCGACCCGGCCCGCGCCCCGGCGGACGGCGTCGTCGTCTTTGCCGGGAACCTTGCCCTCACCGGCAACACCGTCGTCATCGACCACGGCTGCGGCCTGCGCAGCTACCTTTACGGCCTGCAGACCCTCTCCGTCAGCCGGAACGCGACCGTCCAGAAAGGGCAGGCCGTCGGTGCGCTGGGCGAAGAGATGACCATGGACTTCAAGCTGGGCAGCAAGAGCGTGAACCCATGGCTGCTGTTCCAGACCAGCGGCGGAGCATTCTGGCGCGAAAACGGGTGAAGCAAAAATAGTTTCGGAGATTCTTGTAATATTTTCGTCTTTGGGGCGTTATTGAGGTGAACGGACACGAAAAAAGGAGGTCGTACTCATGAAACTGCCCTGTGAACTCATCCGGGACCTGCTCCCCCTCTACGCCGAACACCTCACCAGCCCGGAGACCGGCCAGCTCATCGAAGAGCATCTGCAAAGCTGCCCGGCCTGCCGGGACGAACTGCACAGCATCTGCCTGCCAATCCCGGTGCAGGCCGATGCGCAGGCCGACGCCCCGCTGAAACAGGTCCATGCCGCCCTGCGGAAAAAGCAGCTGCTGACCATTCTGGCGGCCGTGCTGGCCGTGGTGTGCGCTCTGGCACTGGCCGTGTGGATGTACAGCGCCAAGGCTCCCGCCACCGTCGAGGAAGCCCGGTTCTGGACCTACAACCGGAAAGAAGACTCTGCCAACCTCTGCATCCTCGAAGTGCAGGGCGAGGGCGTCTGGCTGACGCTGGACGAGCCCTTCAGCTGGGGCAGCCCGACCGTGACGGTGCAGGCCGTGCGCTACCGTTTCCCGCACTTCCACGCCGCACTGGCCGGGGTGTTCGGGAGCGCGGCATCTTCCAAGACCATCGCCGTTTCCAACACCCAGCTGCTCGCCGTCGTCTGTGCCGACGAAACGCTCCATTACCGGGAAGGTCAGCCGGTCTCGGCCTACCGCCTCAATGGCACCATCGTCTACGGCACCGAGCAGGAGCTGGGCCTCTATCCGAGGGCCTAGCCCATGGACATGGATGCACTTTACCGGCTCTATTTCCGGGATGTGTTCCTGTTTTTGCAGGGGCTCACCCACTCGGAATCGCTGGCCGAAGAGCTGACGCAGGAGACGTTTTTCAAGGCCCTGAACGGTCTGAAGCACTTTGATGGCCGACAGGACATCCGCGCCTGGCTCTTCACCGTAGCGCGGAACTGTTATTACTCCCACTGCCGCAAGGCGAAACAGACCGTCCCGCTGGACGAGGCGTTCCCGCCCGCCGCTGCCCCGCAGCCGGACCTGGACGAACTGCTCCTCGACGAAGACGCCGCCTTTACCATCCACCAGTGCCTCCACCGGCTGGAAGAGCCGTACAAGGAGGTGTTCACCCTCCGGGTCTTCGGCGAACTCTCCTACGAAAAGATCGGCGCGATCTTCGGCCATACCGCCAACTGGGCCTGTGTGACCTACTGCCGCGCCAAACGAAAGATCCAGCAGATGCTGAAAGAAGCATAACAGCAAGGAGCCGCGGCCATTGGCCGCGGCTCCTCTTCGCTATGTTTTACACGCTCAGTCGTTTTCTTCTCGCGTTTCTTCTTTAAGGGCATCCTCGAACAGAATCTTCAGATAATCTCTGCCGCCATAAAGGACACGGTCAATGAAAACTTCTTTTCCGATCACATGGTAAAATACCAGATATTTTCCGCTGACCAGAAAACGCTCCTCACTATTGGCATTTGAAACAGACGAAATTGGTGCACCCATCAACGGATGTTCTTGCAACCGTCGAATTTTCTGCGTGATCTTCTTTACCGTCGAAATCGCTGCCGTTCGATTTTCCAAATCGTTTGCAATATAAGCTTTGATCTCCAACAAATCATACTGGGCAGCTTTTGATACTTGAAGTTTATTCATTCGCAATTCCGAGCGATTCTTCTACGGCCTCCATACTCAGCCACCCCTCCGTTTCTCCGGACCGCCTGCCCCTCGCGATCTCATTCATCAGGCGGATGGTCGCCTGCGCTTTCTCGTAGTCGTGCATATCGAGAATGGCATATTTCCCGCGGCCGTTCTTGGTCAGAAACACCGGCGAACCCTCTTCCACATCCCGGAGGACCTCCGTATAATTCCGCAGGTCAGAAATCGGTTTGATGTTCGGCATAAAATCAACTCCCTTCACATTCAGTATAGCGGATTCTGCTGTAAAATTCAACAGCAAATTTGCAGCAATCAGCACAGAAAAGAACCGGATGGCGTCCATCCGGTTCTTTTGGGTCAATTTTATCTTACGAAATGGCGTCCACATCCCACTTCATGCGGACGGCATCTGCGCCGTTGAGCTGGATGCGCAGGGCACCGGCGTTATCGCGCACCTGCTCCGGGGTGCGGGCACCGCAGAGCACATGCAGGCCGGGGATCATCCGGGCCGTCATCGCGATGACCAGCTGCGCGAGGGTGCAGTCGTATTTTTCGGTCAGATCGCCCCACTTTTCCAGCAGCTCAATGGCCTGCGCACGGCGGGCGGGCTGGAAGCTGGGGTTGGTGTTCCGGGTGCTGCCCTCCGGGTAGGTGGTCTCCATCGTGACTTTGCCGGTCAGCAGGCCCTGCTCCAGCGGAGAGTAGGCCTGAATGGACACGCCCAGCTCCTTGCAGGTGGGCAGCAGCTGCTTTTCCACGCGGCGGGTCAACAGGCTGTACTTCTCCTGGATGACGTCCAGCTGGCCGTACTTGCAATAGCCGCGGATGATGTCCGCCGTCACATTCGACGCACCGATGGCGCGGATCTTGCCCTGCTCCTTGAGCTTCATCATGGCCTCGACGGTCTCTTCCAGCGGGTAGAGGCCGAGATCCGGGCTCTGCCAGTGGGTGTACAGGACGTCCAGATGGTCGGTGCCCAGCCGCTTCAGGCTCTCTTCCACGTCTTCGATGATGCTCTGGGCGGACAGGTCGCGGTAGACTGCGGTGCCATCCACGACTTTGTGGAGCACCGGCGTCTCGTGCCGCCATTCCAGGCCGCACTTGGTGGAGAGGACCACCTTGTCGCGGTCGATGTGCCGGAGTGCCTCGCCCACGACCTGTTCGCTGTGGTACAAGCCGTAGATGGGGGCCGTGTCGATCCAGCGGATGCCTTGCTCGACCGCCGCTTCAATGGCCTTCACCGACAGGGCGTCGTCGTTGTCGCCCCACCAGCTGCCGCCGCCAATGGCCCAGGTGCCCATACCGAGAAAGGGCACCTCGATGCCGCTTTTTCCGATCGTGATATTCTGCATCTTATTTTCCTCCATGCCAGAAGTGTTCCCCATCGGGGGCCGGTCTCATCCCATTTCTGGCATTCTTTGTTGTATTTTTGATTTCTATCCAAAAAGAGCTGCTGTTTGGAGTCCCGCCCCGCACAGCAGCTCTTTGGGATCATTTTAGATGTTGCCGAACTCGCTCAGTTCCAGCGTTTCGTTGTGGGTCTCGGCCCAGCGGATGGCCCAGTCCGAGGTGAACAGCAGCAGACGGTTGCCCTTCATATCCTCCACGGCCTTGGTGTCGCTGGTCAGGTCGAGGTCCCGCAGGTTGTAGGTGTCGGGGTCGTTCTTCACCCAGCGCAGTTGCTCGAAGGGGAGCTGCTGCATCCGGATCTCGACGTTGTATTCGGTGTTCAGGCGGTACTCCAGCACTTCCAGCTGCAGCACACCAACGACGCCGACCACGACTTCTTCCATGCCGCCGCCCACTTCGCGGAAGATCTGGATGGCACCCTCCTGGGCGATCTGCTCCATACCCTTCACGAACTGCTTGCGCTTCATGGTATCCTTCTGCTCGATGCGCGCAAAGTGCTCCGGCGAGAAGGTCGGGATGCCTGCAAATTCCACCTTCTTTTTGCCGGTGCACAGCGTGTCGCCGATGGAGAAGATGCCCGGATCGAACAGGCCGATGATATCGCCTGCATAGGCCTCATCCACGATGGCGCGGTCCTGCGCCATCAGCTGGGTGCCGGTGGCCAGCTTGATGTTCTTGCCCTCCTGCACATGGTAGGCTTCCATGCCGCGCTCGAACTTGCCGGAGCAGATGCGCATGAAGGCGATGCGGTCGCGGTGGGCCTTGTTCATGTTGGCCTGGATCTTGAAGATGAAGGCCGAGAACTCTTCGCGGCAGGGGTCCACCGGCTCCCCGGTTAGGCTGTCCACACGGGCCAGCGGGGTGGGGGTCAGGCGGAGGAAGTTCTCCAGGAACGGCTCGACGCCGAAGTTGGTCAGCGCAGAGCCGAAGAAGACGGGGCTGAGCTCGCCGCGCAGCACCTTGTCCAGATCAAATTCCTCGGCGGCACCGTCCAGCAGCTCGATCTCATCGGAGAGCTGCTGGTGCAGATAGGGGGTCAGCAGCTCGTCCAGTGCGGGATCGCCCAGCTCGGCTTCGGTCTCCTCGACCTTCTTGACGCCGTTGGCGCGGCCGTCGCTGGAGAAGGCCAGCACCTTGCGGGTGTTGCGGTCGAACACGCCCTTGAACTCCTTGCCGCAGCCGATGGGCCAGTTCATGGGGTAGGTCTTGATGCCCAGGATCTCTTCGATGTTCTCCATCAGCTCAAAGGGGTCGCGGGCTTCGCGGTCCATCTTGTTGATGAAGGTGAAGATGGGGATGTGGCGCAGGGTGCAGACCTTGAACAGCTTGATGGTCTGGGCCTCAACGCCCTTGGCGGCGTCGATGACCATGACGGCAGAGTCCGCCGCCATCAGGGTGCGGTAGGTATCCTCCGAGAAGTCCTGATGGCCCGGCGTGTCCAGGATGTTGACACACTTGCCCGCATAGTTGAACTGCAGCACCGAGGAGGTCACGGAAATACCGCGCTGCTTCTCGATGTCCATCCAGTCGGAAACGGCGTGCTTGGCGCTCTGCTTGCCCTTGACGGAACCTGCCTGGTTGATGGCTCCACCGTACAGCAGCAGCTTTTCGGTCAGCGTGGTCTTGCCGGCGTCGGGGTGGCTGATGATCGCAAACGTCCGACGGCGCTCGATTTCTTCACGATTTGTCATAGATTTATAAGTCTCCCAATTTCAAGTCAGAGGGGTTTGTTTCGGGTCCTTTCTTCGTCACATGGGTCGTTCTCCATCGACAGGCCTGCCCTCTCAGGCGCTTTGCGCCCGCTCCACCAAAGGGAGAGGAGGCATCGCATACGCGATGCCGAAGAGGGTCCGGCCGTCTAAAAATCAAACAGCATTTATTTTAGCAGAAATTCCACCTAGATGCAAGACTTTTCTCATTTTTTCAGGAGAAAGCAGGGCAGGGGTGCCGTTTCGGCCCAATTGGCGAAATCGCAGACGAGGACGGTGCAGCGCGTCAGGGGCAGTGTGCGCATCCAGTGCAGGATCTCCGTTTTCTCGTCCGACCCGATGACCCGGCCGCTGTAAAGGATGGCGCTGAGCACCCCGCCGGGCCGCAGTGCGTCGAGGGCTGCTTCCAGCGCGGGGATGCTGCTCTCCGCGTGGGAAAAGACCGTGTGGTCTGCCCCCGGCAGCCAGCCGAAGTTGAACATCACGGCATCCGCCGTGCCGGGCTGGACATAATGCAGCAGGTCTGCATGGCTGCCGCAGTACAGCTCGGCGGAAAGCCCGTTCGCGGCCAGATTCCGTCGGGTGGAGGCAATGGCTTCGGGCTGGATGTCAAAGCCCAGCACCCGGCCCGTCCCGCCCGCCAGACGGCACAGAAACGCCGTATCTCCGCCGTTGCCGCAGGTGGCATCCACCAGCAGCTGCGGGTTTTGCAGCCGGGCTGCAAGGAAGTCCTGCACGAACTTCACAGCGGTCAGGTCCGGCGTCCGGCGGCGGCAGAGCCGCCCGGCCTCCTCCCGGAAGCCGAACTTTGCCCAGAACGCTTCCTCCCCCGGCACAGCGGGCAGCGGGGCCGTGAAAACGGTGGCCGTCTCCCTGTCATATCCGCCAAAGCGGCGCAATATCTCTTTTAGCAGATAAGACCCATAGCCTTTCCGCCGCCATTCTGGTACAATGGTAAGGCAGGCAACGTCCGCCCCTGCCGCCGTCCGGGTCAGCTGACAGCAGCCCACCTCGGTCTTCTCTTTATACAGTGCAAAGCCGCCAGGCCGTTCTTCCAGTTTCATACGCAGTCTCCTTTTCCCTTAAAATACCAAGCTCCCGCGCCGCTGTCAAGGCCTGCGGTTACGACCTTATTTCACACATTCTTCACCCGCTCAGCGATTCGTTTTCACAATTAGCGGCTACAATAGAGCCAGTTCCAGAGAGGGACGGGCGAAGCGCCCCTCCCGAACCAGTCCCTTCGAGAAAGGAAGTTATACCATGGAAAATGAAAACAAATGGGAATACGATTATTCCTCTGCAAATAGTTCGTCCGGCGATACCGGATACCCCAACGTCGGCTCCTCCGGCATGAACACCGCCAACACGGCGGGCACTTACAGCGACCCCGCCCCGGCCAGCCCGTCGGAAACTTCCACCGGCAATGGCGGCACCACGCCGCCCCCGGCAGGCCCGGAGCCGCAGGCCGCAGCCTCCAAGCCCCCGAAGAAGCGCCGCAAGCATAACGGCGGCCGCATCGCCCGCGGCGCCGTTGCGCTGGTGCTGGCCGCGGCCATGGGCTTTGCAGGCGGCTTCGTGGGCGCACGGGTCGGCAATGCAGGCAACAAGGTCGTCATCCAGCAGGTGGAGCGCACCGACAGCAGCGCGGCCTCCGGCACCGCCGTCGCGTCCAGCGGCATGACCACTTCGCAGGTCTCCGAGATGGTCAGCCCCAGCGTCGTGGTCATCACCACCGAACAGGTCGTCTACTCGCAGTGGTCCTGGTACGGCCAGAATCAGGTCGAGTCCGGCGCAGGCAGCGGTGTCATCATCAGCTCGGACGGCTACATCCTCACCTGTGCGCACGTCGTCTCCGGTGCATCGCAGATCACCGTGACCATCGGGGATACCGACTACACCGCCACCGTGGTGGGCGAGGACGACACCAGCGATGTCGCCGTGCTGAAGATCGACGCCACCGGCCTGACCCCCGCCACCGTCGGCGACAGCGACAGCCTGTCGGTCGGCGACAGCGTCCTGGCCGTCGGCAACCCGCTGGGTGAGCTGGGCGGCACCGTCACCAGCGGCATCGTCAGCGCACTGAACCGCAGCGTGACCATCCAGGGCACCAGCTCCACCAACACCATGTCCCTGATCCAGATGGATGCCTCCGTCAGCCCCGGCAACTCCGGCGGCGGTCTGTTCAACATGAACGGTGAGCTGATCGGTCTGGTCAACGCCAAGTCCTCCAGCTCGGACGCGGAGGGTCTGGGCTTCGCCATCCCCATCAACGACGCCATTCAGGTGGCGCAGGACCTGCTGGAGAACGGTTACGTCTCCGGCCGGCCGTATATGGGCATCACCTACATCGCCGTGACCAACGCCCAGACGGCGGCCCAGCTCAACGTCAACGCCTACGGCGTCTATGTCGTGGACGTCGTGCAGGGCGGCCCGGCCGACAAGGCCGGTCTGAAGGCCGGTGACCGCATCGTCAGCATCGACGGCACCGAGATCGCCCAGAAAGACGACCTTGGCACCCTGATGCAGCAGCACACGGCCGGTGACACCCTTTCCATCACCGTTGCCCGCGACGGCCAGATGCAGACCGTCTCGCTGACGCTGGGCGAAAAGAATGCGTCGAACACCGCCGCACAGCGTTCGGCCAACAACTGAGCCACCCCCGCCGCAAGGCGTTATCAAGATTTGATTCCTTTCTTCTTCAACAATCCCCCGACTGGCGGTGACCCGCTGGCCGGGGGATTGCTGTTTATACCAAGCCGAAGATGGTCGCACTGACCGGGGCCAGGACCGCTTCGCCGCTCAGGATGCGGCTGTCGCCCCGCCACAGGCTGGACGAGGTGCCGTCGCTCAGCAGCTTCCAGCGCCCGTCGGGCAGCCGGATGGGCTGTTCCTGTTCGGTGGGGTTGTAGTAGACGCAGAGCGCACCCCACCACGCCCCATCGCCGGGCAGGGCAGGCAGACGCCAGCCCACCAGCGGCTGTTCCAAATCAAAAAATGCAATGGCGTTGGGGCTGGCCCTGTCCACCGCGCCCAGCCGCGGGAAGGCATTCCGCAGCCCGATGAGGCCCCGGTAGTAATCCACCAGCCCATGGAACTGCTCAGCCCGCTTCCAGTCCAGCCGGTTCAGCGCCGGGGAGGAGCGGTAGCTGTTGCCCTGCCCCTTTTTGGTGCGGGCGAACTCTTCGCCTGCCTGCCAGAAGGGCAGGCCCATGCAGGTGAGGTAGATGCCTGCCGCCAGCCGGTTCTGGGCCAGGGCGGCACGGTCCACCGCGCCGAACTCCGGGCGCTCGTAGCGCACCAGAAGCAGCTTGTCCCACAGGGTGAAATTGTCGTGGGCGGACACATAGCTGACGATCTGCCCCGGCGTATGGGGCGGGAACTTATCGCTGCGGCACCACGCCGCCACGGCCCCGCCGATGTCCCAGAAGCTGCCGGGCCTGCCCTCCACGTAGCCCGGCTCCCGCGCATTGAAGCAGCCGCCCTTGATGGCGTCGCGGGTGTCGTCGCAGAAGATGCCGATGCGGTCGTTCAGCATGGCCAGATTGTTCTTGTTCGCCTCGTACCGGTGCAGCGCACTGCTGCCGCCCTGCCACGGCTCGCCGTACATCAGGATGTCCCGCCCGCCGGGCAGCTTGTCCAGCTCGGCCCGCAGCAGGTTCATCGTCTCCACATCGTACAGGCCCATCAGGTCGAACCGGAAGCCGTCGATGTGGTACTCCTGCGCCCAGTAGAGCACCGAATCCAGAAAGTATTGCCGGGCCATGGGCCGCTCACTGGCAAACTCGTTGCCGCAGCCGCTGCCGTTGGAAAGGCTGCCATCCTCGTTCTGGCGAAAATAATAGAGGGGGACCGCTCGGTTCAGCACGTTGTCGAAGCGGTACATGTGGTTGTACACCACATCCATCACCACACCGATGCCCGCCGCATGGAGGGCCTGGATCATCTGCTTGCACTCCCGCACCCGGACTTCGCCGCGGGCGGGGTCGGTGGAGTAGCTGCCCTCCGGGACGTTGTAGTTGGCGGGGTCGTAGCCCCAGTTGTACTGCCGGGTCAGCGGGCGGCTCTCGTCCACGCTGCCGAAATCAAAGATGGGCATGAGCTGGACATAGCGCACCCCCAGCCGCTTGAGGTAGTTCAGGCAGGTGGGGTGGACGCCGTCGCCGTTCAGGGTCGTGCCCTGCTGGGTAAAGGCCAGAAATTTGCCCCGCCACGCATTGCGCACCCCGCTGGCCGGGTCCTGCGAGAAATCCCGGACGCTGACCTCCCAGACGCTCCGCTTCGACGCCGGGATGACCGGCCGTTTGTCCTGCTCCCAGCCCGGCGGGTCGGTGCGGGCCAGATCCACGATCATGCTCCGCGCCCCGTTCACGCCCGCCGCGCGGGCATAGGGGTCAGCGGTGGTCACGCTGCCCCACTCGGTGGTCACGTTGAAATGATAATACTTCCCGTGCTGGTCGCCGGGCAGATAAACGCCCCAGACGCCCTGCCCCAACGGGCTCAGCGGCAGACTGCCGATGCAGGCCCCGCCGTCGCCTTTCCGGTAAAGATCGACCCGGACCGACTGCGCCGTGGGTGCCCACAGCCGCAGGTGGGTGCCCGATGGGGAATACGCCGCGCCCAGCGGCCCCTGATAGCCGGTCTGACGGGCAAACTCCTCGCTTTCGAACCATGCTTTCCATTGTGCAGGCGTTTTCATTGACTCTCATCCTTTATCCTAACTTTCCCGCCCTCGCCGGAGGCAGGCCTTTTGAAATTAGTGTACCCGGCTTGCGCGGATTTTGCAAGAGTTTCCTTGCAAATGGGGCTGCGGTACACTATACTGAAAGAAATGAACCGATCACGGAGGCGATGACATGGCATACACAGACGATTGGGAGACTCTGATGAATGGAGTCTTCGGGCCGGGCGGCAGATTCAAGGCCGCCCCCGGCACCCCCGCCGAACCCCGGCAGCAGCCAAACAGCACTCTGAACGACCTGAACGCGGCGCTTCTGGAACAGCAGAAAAAGCTGGATGCGATGCTCAAGGCTCAGTCGGCCCAGCTGAAGACGCAGGACACCGCCGCCGAGGCCGCACTGGCCGACAGCCGCCGGATGCTGCGGGACATGGAGAACGACGGTCTGCTGGCCAAAGGCACCACCGACGTGAAACCCGAACATCTGGGCAGCTTCGAGGGGCTGGCCGACGAAGTCCGGCAGACCGTGCTGGGGCAGGACGCCTTTGTGGACGCGGTCGTCCGCGCCATGCGCCGCCCTTTTGTGCTGGGCACCGAACCGCCCGCCGCCCGGAACGTCATCCTGCTGAGCGGCGGCACCGGCACCGGGCGGCACTTCGCGCTGGAGGAGACCGCCCGCTGCATGGCTGCGCGGGGCCTGCTGCAAAACGACCAGATCGCCGCGCTCGACCTGGCGCTTTACGCGAACCCCGCCGCCGAAAAGCTCTTTTTGCAGGACCTCTACGCCGCGCTCCACGCCCCCGGCGAGATCGTGGTCTTTGAGCACTACGAGAGCTGCTGCCCCAGCTTTCTGAAAACGCTGTCCGACCTGGCCGTCCGGGGCAGCGCCCCGCTCTCCAGCCGGTACATCGTCAACCGGGACGGCATTCTGGTGGACGCCGGAACGGCTCTGGCCCCCGGCGCGGTCAGCCGTCTCGACCCCTGCGGGAAGTACCTCATCTTCTTCTCGAATAAGGGCCGCGCCGCCATGGCGGACAAGTTCGGCGCAAGCATGATCTCGGCGCTGGGCGACGTCTGTGAGACGACCGCCTACCAGCGGGCAGACCTTGCAGCCCTCGCCGCCCAGCAGCTGAACGCGCTGGCCCAGAAGGTCACAGCTCGGCTGGGCCTGACCCTCGCCGCCGGGGCCGATGTGCGGGACTACGTCGCCGCCCAGTGCACCCCCCAGAAGGGCGCAGCCGGGCTGTCCGGCTGCTGCAACCGCATCTTCCGCGCTCTGAGCGAATACTGCCTGCAAACGGACAAGCCGCTCACCGGCACCGTGACCCTGACCGCCGCACCGGAGGGCCTGCTCTTCCACCTGAACGATGCCGCCCCGGCCCCGCTGTTCGACCTGCTGCCCGCCGCCTACACCGGCGCGCTGGATGAGATCCGGGCGGAGATCTCGGAGCTGGTCGGTCTGGCCCCAGTCAAGGAATACGTGTTCGGTCTGGCCGACAATCTGCAGGTCCAGCAGCGCCGCGCCGCTGCGGGCATGAAGACGGCCAGCCTTTCGATGCACATGATCTTCACCGGCAACCCCGGCACCGGCAAGACCACCATCGCCCGGCTGGTGGCCAAGTACCTCAAGGCCATCGGGGCGCTCAAGGGCGGGCAGCTGGTGGAGGTGGGTCGCGGCGACCTCGTGGGCCGCTACACCGGCCACACCGCACCGCTGACCAACAGCGTCATCGAGAGCGCCCTCGGCGGCGTCCTCTTCATCGACGAGGCCTACAGCCTCTACCGCGGCGAGCAGGACAGCTTCGGCCTCGAAGCCATCGATACCCTCGTCAAAGGGATGGAAGACCACCGCGACGAGCTCGTGGTCATTCTGGCCGGGTACACCAGAGAGATGGAGACCTTCCTCACCGCCAACAGCGGTCTGGCCAGCCGCTTCCCCAACAAGATCGAGTTCCCGGACTACACCGCCGACGAGCTGCTGCAGATCACCCACGTCCTTGCAAAAAACAAGGGCTACACCCTCTCGGAGGCCTGCGAAGAGCCGCTGCGGAACTACTACGCCCGCCGTCAGGCCGCCGACGCCCGCACCGCCGGCAACGGCCGTCTGGCCCGCAACACCCTCGAAAAAGCCATCTTCCACCAGAGTCGCCGCCTCGTCGCCGAACCCGCCGCCGCGCTGGATGTGCTCCTGCCGAGCGATTTGGAACTGGACGAATAATTGCAGAACCACGCAAAAAACGGACCGCTGAAACGGTCCGTTTTTTCTTGTTTAGCGATGCTCTTCCGCCAGCTGTTCGGCCAGCGCCAGCATCCCGGTGCGGACGTCTTCGGGCGCAAGGACTTCCACCTTGCCGCCAAAGCCCGCCACCCAGCCGTAGAACGGCTCGCTGACACAGATGGGCACATCAAAGTGGAAGCGCCCGTCCTCCTCCGGCAGAAAGGTCGGCGAAGCGCCGAACCGCTCCCGCATGGCGTTTTCGAGGTCGGCCGTGCAGCGCAGGGTCACACGCCGTTCGGGGCCGCCGTACATGCTGAAGTGCTTGCGCAGGTAGGCAGGCAGATCGAAATTGGCAAACTGCTCCCGGCCGCGGCGGGGCAGCTCCAGCACCCGGACGCCGGACATCCGGTCCACCCGGTAGTGGCGGATGCCCACCGGCTCCCTTTCATCCTGATAGGCGATGAGGTAATAGCAGCCGTTCTCCCACGCCATCTGCCATGGGCTGATGACCCGCTTTTCGGGCCGGCCCACTTTTTTGTAGTGGAACTCCACCATCCGGCCGGTGTTGATGGCCTCGTGCAGCGCGTCGATGCTGTACAGCAGGCTCCTGCTGTCGGTCTTGGGGCGGCCGTCCACGTAGACCTGACGCTGCAGCTGGCTGCCCTCGTAATTGGAGCAGAGCTTTTCCAGCTTCCGGATCAGGCGGCGGCTCGTGGCGCTGGACACCACCCGGCTGGCCTGCACGGCGTCCACCAGCAGCTTCAGCTCGGCCAGGTCAAAGGTGCGGCTGGCCAGAAAATAGCCGCCGCCCCGGCCCCGCCGGAGCTGGATGTCGTACCCCAGTGCGTTCAGCGCGTCGATGTCGCTGTACACGCTCTTGCGCTCGCAGAGGATGCCCTGCTGTTCCAGCAGCCCCACCAGCTGGGGCACGTTCAGCAGGTGGTTTTCGTCGGTCTGTGTCTCAAAGATGCGCAAAAGCGCCAACAGTTTGGATTTCTGGCCTTCCTGCTTGGGCATAGGTTCACCTCATTCGGGGAGCTTCTTGTCGAACGCCGCACGGCGCTGGGTGGAAAGGCGGAACATCTCTTCGAGCTTTTCGCGGTCGCCCGCCACCAGCGCGTTGCGCAGTGCGCCGAGCGCGGCGTCGAACTGGTCGATCTCCGAGATGAGGTTGTCCCTGTTCCAGAGGAACAGTTCCGCCCACATTTTGTCGTTGATGCGTGCGATGCGGGTCAGATCCCGGAAGGAGTCGCCCGTGTACTCGCACAGCGAGGTGTTGTCGTTGGCGCACATCAGGCTGACGGCGATGGCATGGCACAGCTGGCTGACATAGCCGACCATCCGGTCATGCTCCTGCACGGTCAGGGTGCAGATGTGTTTGAAGCCCAGCACCTCGGCCAGCTCTCGGACCCAGGCGATGGCCTCCGGGGTATTCTTCCCGGTCGGGGTGATGATGAAGTTCGCCGGGGCAAAATTCACCTCGGCGGCGTGTTCCACGCTGGAGGTCTCGCGGCCTGCCATCGGGTGGCTGGCGATGAACTCGACCCCCGCCGGGCAGAGGGCCTGCACCGGCTCCACCAGGCCGGTCTTGACGCCGGACACATCCGTGAAGATGCAGCCGGGCTTGAGGAGCGGGCCGTACGTCCGGAACCACTCGATGAGGGCCGTGGGGTAGAGGCCGAAGATGATGTGGTCGGCCTCCCGGACAAGGTCTTCAAAATCGTGGGTTTTGCCCCGCTCGATGTAGCCATGGTCGAGCGCGAACTGCAAGTGGCCCTCGCTGCGGTTGATGCCGTCCACATGGAACCCGGCTTTGGAGAGTTCCAGCGCATATTTGCCGCCCAGCAGGCCGAGGCCCACCACGAGATAACGTTTCGTTTTATCCAACATCTTCTACCTCCGCGCCCAATGGCTTGATGGCTGTAAAGAAATTCGGCCAGCTCTTCGTGATGGCCTCGGCGCCGTCGATGGGCAGCCGCAGCCCCGCCGCCAGTGCCAGCACCGACAGGCTCATGACGACCCGGTGGTCGTTGTGGCCGGAGAGGACGCCGTCCGGCGCATGGAGCGCCCCGGCACAGCCCTCGATGGTGATGGTGCCGCCCGCGCTGGACAGCACCCCGCCGCATTTGCGCAGCTCTGTTTCCATAGCCTCGATGCGGTCGCTCTCCTTGATGCGGAGGCGTTCCGCGTTCCGGATGACCGTCTGCCCCTCGCAGGACAGGCCCAGCACCATCAGCACCGGGCCGAGGTCGGGGCAGTCGGCCAGGTCGATGTCCGTGCCGTGGAGCGGCGCTTTCCGGAAGACGATGCCCTGTTCGGTGCGGGAGAAGTCGGCCCCGCACCGGCGCAGGATGTCCAGAATGGCCGCGTCGCCCTGCAAGGTCGGTTCGGCCAGACCGGTCAGCGTGACGCCGCCGGTGACAGCCCCCAGCACCGCCGGGAAGGCCGCCTGGCTGTAATCGCCCTCGACGGTGTAGTCACAGGGGCGGTATGCCTGCCCGCCGGGGATCTCCAGCGTCGTTTCGTCCACCCACCGGCTCGTGACGCCGAACGCCGCCTGAACGGACCGGGTCATGTCGATGTAGCTGCGGCTCTCCACCGGCGGGAGCAGGTGAAGGGTGCTGGTGCCGCCCAGCAGCGGCAGGGCGAACAGCAGCCCGCTGATGAACTGGCTGGACACATTGCCTGCCAGCGTATAGTCCCCGCTGGAGAGCGCCCCCTCCACGGTCAGGCCGGAAGGACTCTGCGCAAAGCGGAGGCCCTGCTCCCGGTACAGCGCTTCATACACCGACTGGGGCCGCTCCATCAGCCGCCCGCGGCCCACAAAGGTCATTTCCTGGCCGGTGAGGCTGGCCAGCGGGATGAGGAAGCGCAGGGTGCTGCCGCTCTCGCAGCAGTCCACCGGGGCTTCCACGGGCAGAAAACGGCCCAGTCCCTCCACCACTGCATCGTTCCCGCCGGTGGTGACGCGGGCGCAGAGCTGGTCCGCCGCCGCGAGGGTGGCGGCGATATCCTTGCTGAACTCCAGATTCCGGATGTGCGAGGTGCCCTTTGCCAGCGCCGCACAGAGCACGGCCCGGTGCGCCATGCTCTTGCTGGGCGGAGCCATAATGACTCCGTCAATGTTTCTGTCTGGTTGGATCGTGATCTGCATTTGCAGCCCTCCTTCTGCCCGTTCTGCCAAACGCTCTCCCTGCGGGAGAGCTGGGGCCTGAGAGGGTCACATCTCCCGCCCGATGGCCCATGCGACCTGGCGGCACTTGGCCATGGCCTGTGCAAAACTGTCCGGGGTCAGGCACTGGGCACCGTCGCTCCATGCGTGGCGGGGGTCGTAGTGGACCTCCACTTCCAGACCGTCGGCACCAGCGGCCACCGCAGCGATCATCATCGGCTCCACGAGGTTGGCCTTGCCGGTGGCGTGGCTGGGGTCCACGATGACGGGCAGATGGGTCTTTTCGTGGATGATGGGCACGGCGGAAAGGTCCAGCGTGTTGCGGGTATACTTTTCAAACGTGCGGATGCCGCGCTCGCAGAGGATGACCTGCTCGTTGCCGCCGGCCATGATGTACTCGGCGCTCATGATCCACTCCTCGATGGTGTTGCACAGGCCGCGCTTGAGCAGGACCGGCTTGTGCATCTTGCCCACCGCCTTGAGCAGCTGGAAGTTCTGCATGTTGCGGGCACCGATCTGCACGACATCGACGTACTCTTCAAACTCCGGGATGCGGTCTTCGCTCATCAGCTCGGAGACGATGGGCAGGCCGGTGGCTTCGCGGGCCTTGACCATGTCGAGGATGCCCTCGGTCTCCAGACCCTGGAAGGAGTAGGGAGAGGTGCGGGGCTTGTAGGCACCGCCACGGAAGAGGGCGGCACCGCCGGCCTTGACGCTCTGGGCGATGCGCAGGGCCTGCTCCTCGCTCTCGATGCTGCACGGGCCGGCCATGACGGCGATCTTCTCCCGGCCGCCGATCCGGACGCCGCCGCAGTCGATGACCGAGTCGGCGGGATGGAACAGGCGGTTGGCGCGCTTATACGGGGCCGACACACGGGTCACGTTGTCGATCCAGGGGTTGGCGAGCACATCGCGCTCGTCGATCTTGGTGGTGTCGCCCACCAGACCGAAGACGTTGTAGTCCTTGCCGGTGATCAGGGTGACATCGAGGCCCTGCTTTTCAAAGCGGTCCACGATCTTTTCCAGTTCTTCCTTCGGGGTGCCTTTTTTCGTCGAAATGATCATCTTCTTGCATTCCTTTCCCTTTTATCAACGTGTCAACCTCTCAGCCACTGCTGAGAGGTTTCTTTCTTTATTGCACCATGTGCGATTGTGCGCCGCCGTCCAGCCGGAGCAGCTGCACCAGATAACTGCATGCGTGGAGATAGCCGCCGATGCCCTCGCCCGCAAAGCGGCCCTGACAGCCGAACGAGACGACGTCCGTGTTCCGGAACGGCTCCCGGCCGCTGGGTTCGCTCATGAGCACCTCCACGGCGGGCACACCGCAGAGCTGCAGCGCTTCCAGAATGGCCACGCTGTAATAGGCATAGCCGCCCGGATTGAGGATGATGCCGTCGGCGCGGCCTGCGGCCGACTGGATCTCATCAATGATGTCGCCCTCGTGGTTGGACTGGAAGAAATCCGGCTCGATGCCCATCTGCTGGCAGCAAACGTCCAGATAATCCAGCAGGCCGTTGTAGTCCACTTCGCCCTCCACACCGGGCTCGGTAAAGCGGGTGATGTTGACGTTTGGCCCGTTAATGAACAAAAATCGCATCCAATGCCTCCAGTGCCGCCGCAACGGCGTCTGCAACGGTCGTTTCGTTCGGGATGACCGCATCGGCTGCGGCCAGATAGAGCGGGCGGCGCTGGGCTTCCATGGTCTTCAGCGCCTCGGCGCTGGTGGAGAGCGGACGCCCGCCGCCCACGGTCAGGGCGTCCAGCGGGCGGTCGATGAAGAGCACCACGCCGTTCTGCCGCAGGGCCCGCAGGTTTTCGGGCCGCTTGACGACCCCACCCCCGCAGGAAAGCACCTGACGGCCCTCTCTGGCGAAGCGGGCGGTCTGCTCGGCCTCCCGTGCCCGGAAGCCATCCTCGCCCTCTGCGGCGAAGAGGTCCGGGATGCTGCGGCCCGCGGCCCGGACGATCTCCTCATCCAGGTCCACGAACCGCTTGCCCAGCCGGTCGGCCAGCGCGCGGCCGATGGTCGTTTTGCCGCAGGAGGGCATCCCGATGAGCGCCACGTTCAGCTGCTCTTTCCGGAGCTGGGCGGTGATGGCGCGGATCTCGGCCGGGGCATCGTCAAACTTGCGGTCCAGGAAGTATTCCGCCGCATACACGGCCTGGGCCACCAGCATTTCGAGGCCGCCCACGGCCACCGGCACACCCGCCTCCTCGGCGCGCAGGATCAGTTCCGTTTTGTCCGGATTGTAGACCACATCGAGGACGGCTTCCAGCCCCGGCATCGCGGCCACATCCAGATTGCAGACCCCCACGTTCGGGTACATGCCCGCCGGGGTGGTGTTGATGACAATGTCGGCCCCGCTGTGAACGGCTTCCGCATAGGAAAGCTCGCCCTTTTCGGGGTCTGGATGCCGGCTGACGGTCAGCACTCTGGCCGCGCCCTTATCTTTTGCCACGGCGCTCGTGGTGTTGTGGGTGCCGCCGGTGCCCAGAATAAGGACGGTCCGGCCAGCGAACTCCACGCCGTGGGCATCGGCCAGGTAGGCAAAGCCGAGATAGTCGGTGTTATAGCCGTAGAGCAGGCCATTCCGGTTCACGACCGTGTTCACGGCCCCGATGGCCTTGGCGCGCGGGTCGATGTAGGAGCAGGATCCCATGACCAGCCGCTTATACGGGATGGTCACATTGATCGCCTTGAAGGCCCGCCGGGTCAGGAAGGCCCGCGCCTCCTCCTCGGTGGGCAGCGGGCACAGGTCGTACCGGTAGCCGCAGAGCATCTCGTGGATGATCTTCGAGTACGAGTGCCCCAGTTTGGAGCCGATGAGTCCGTATTCCATTTACAGCTCCTCCTTGCGGTAAGCGGTGGGCTGTTCCATCCAGGCCATGCCGTACTTCGCGGTCAGCAGGTCGCCGACGGCCAGCGCCGCCGCGCAGGTCTGCACGATGGCCGCACGGGGCACGATGCAGGGGTCGTGACGGCCCTGGATGGAAAGTTCCGCGTTCTGTTTTGCAATGTAATCCACGGTATCCTGTGGTTTGTAGATGCTGGGCGTGGGCTTGACCACGGTGCGGAAGACGACCGGCATCCCGTTGGAGATGCCGCCGTTCAGGCCCGCGTTGTGGTTGGTGGCCGTCACGATGCGGCCCCCCTGCATCCGGAAGGCATCGTTCGCCTCGCTGCCCTTCAGGTCGGCGAAGCCGAAGCCGGTGCCGAACTCGATGCCCTTGACGGCCGGGACCGAGAAGGCCATGTGGGCCAGCTCGCTTTCCATGCTGTCAAAATAGGGTTCGCCGACGCCTGCGGGCAGGCCAAGGATGGCGGTCTCCAGCGTACCGCCCACACTGTCGCTTGCGCTGCCTGCGGCGCGGATGGCCGCTTTCATCGGCTCTTCGGCTTCCCCGTTCAGCAGGGCAAAGCCATCGCCCCGGCTCAGCAGCGCTTCGGCCTGCGCCCCCAGTGCCGCCGGGTCATCCAGCGCAAAGGGGGTGTCCGCAACGCCCGCGCACCGCCCGATGTGGGTCACGATGTTGATGCCGGCCCGGTCGAGGGCACCCAGCACCACCGCACCGCCCGCCACCAGCGCCGCCGTGATGCGGCCGGAAAAGTGTCCGCCGCCCCGCGCATCCTGAAAGCCGTGGTATTTGGCATAGGCCGTGTAATCCGCATGGCCGGGGCGGAGCAGGTCGGCGGTCTTGGCATAGTCGCCGCTGCGGGTGTTCTGGTTCTCGATCATCAGGGCGATGGCGGTGCCGGTCGTCCGGCCGTTCACAACACCGGAGAGGAACTGCACCCGGTCCGCCTCCACGCGGGGGGTGGACAGGCCGTCGCCCCGCGCCCGGCGCTTGTCCATGCAGGCGGCAAGGAACGCCTCATCCACCGGCACCCCCGCCGCCATGCCGTCCAGCACGGCGCCGATGGCGCGGCCATGGCTCTCGCCGAAGATGGTCAGGGAGAGGGCAGACCCGAACGTGTTCTTCATGGTCATTCCTCCATGCCCAGCAGGGGGCGCAGGCCCTCCACCGGGATGGTCTCAGCGCGCCAGCAGCCCAGACCCGGTACCTTGATGATGGTGATCTGCCCGCCCTGCGCCTTTTTGTCGTGCAGCATCTCGGCCAGCACCTTTTCTTTGTTGTAGGTGGTGCGCAGGGGCAGGCCCAGGCGGCGGTAGACCGCCCGCACCCGCTTTTGCAGCGCCTTGGATTCGATCATGGGCAGCATCCCCAGCGCCACGCACTCGCCGTGGAACAGGCCCACGGTGCGGCGGCCCTTGATGCCCTTGACGGCCTCGATGCCGTGGCCGATGGTGTGGCCGAAGTTGAGGGCCTTGCGCATCCCGCGCTCGGTCTCATCCTGCTCGACGATGTTTTTCTTGAACCGCAGGCTGCGGTAGATGATCTCGTTGATCTGGCCGTCGATGTCGCCCTTTTCAAAGATGCCGAACAGCTCCGGGTCGGCCAGCAGGCTGGCCTTGACCGCCTCGGCCAGGCCGTTGATGTAGTGGCGGCGGGGGAGGGTGGCCAGCGTATCCGGGTCCACGATGACCAGTTTGGGCTGCCAGAAGGCACCCACGATGTTCTTGGTATCGCCCAGATCCACCGCCGTCTTGCCGCCGATGGAGGAATCGATCATCGAGAGCGTGGTGGTGGGGCAGTTGATGAAGTCGATGCCCCGCATATAGATGGAAGCGGCAAATCCGGCCAGGTCGCCCACGACGCCGCCGCCCACCGCCACGACCAGGTCGCCGCGGCCCATGTTGAAATCGAGCATCTGCTGTAAAACGCTCTCCAGGATCTTGAAGCTCTTGCTGGCCTCGCCCTGGGGCACCGTGATGATCCGGGCCTCGCGGCACTGGTCGGCCACCCGCTGGGCATACTGGGCCGGGACGCCGCTGTCGGTGACGACGGCCACCCTGCGGTCCAGCCGGGCGAACTGGTACAGGTTCTCCAGTGCGCCGTTCTTCAGGATGATGTCATAACTGCGCTCGCCCAGATTCATGGTGAGCTTGGTTCCGATAAAATCGCTCATTTGTTGTACACTCCTAACAGCCGTACCGTGCGGCAGACATGGTTCAGCGCGCGCAGCAGCGCGGCGGTCTCTTCGGCGGTGGGGTCGCCCACCAGCTCAACGTAAAAATAGTAATCGAAGGGGACATGGGGCAGCGGGCGGCTCTTGATGGACTCCATATCGTAGCCGCTGGCACCGATGATCTGGATGACCTCGGCCAGCTTGCCGGGCTTGTTGTCCACCGTGAACAGCAGCGAGAAGCGGTTGCCCGCCGTGGGCTTTTCGCGGCTGAGGACGATGAACCGGGTGGTGTTGTCGCCATCGGTGTTGATGCTGGGCACCAGAACTTCCAGCCCGTACAGCGCCGCCGTTTCCACGCTGGCGATGGCCGCCTGCGTCCGGTCGCCGCTCTCGGCCACGAACTTGGCCGCCATGGCCGTGTTGGGCATGGCTGTGGCCGGCAGGCGGAACTGCTTTAAGAAGGTCTCGCTCTGGGCAATGGCCTGCTGGTGGCTGTACACATGCTTCAGCTCGCTCATTTGGGTGCCGGGCAGGACCAGCAGGTTCTGCGAGATGGGCAGGTCGTACACATCCACGACCCACAGGGCGGGGTGGTTGTAGCACAAGTCCAGCACGGCGGACACATCGCCCGCGTGGCTGTTCTCAAAGGGGACCACGCCATGGGCTGCATCGCCGCGTTCCACCGCGTCGAAGACCTCGTCCCAGGTGGGGTAGCTGACCGCCTCCGCATGGGGGAAGAGCGCCTTGAGCGCGATGTGCGCAAAGGCTCCCTCCACGCCCTGATAGGCGGCGCGGTTCCGGCCCAGCACCTCGGCCTCGTACTGCTTGGCCACATCCATCATGTGCTGTACGTGGTCGCGGTAATAGGGGCGCAGGGCAGGGTCCTGAATGCGCGCTTCGGCTTTGTCCAGCACCACGGCTTCCCGCGCGGCATCGAAGATCGGCAGGCCGTGGGCCTTTTTGTATTCGGCGACCGCCAGCACAGCCGCCATCCGCCGCTCGAACAGCGCGGCCAGCGCAGCGTCCACCGTGTCGATCTCTCGGCGGGCTTTGTCCAGTGCGTCCATGGGTTCCACATCCTTTGTTTTCATGATACCGGAGATGATACGGAATGAGTATACCATAACCCGGACACAGAAACAACAAACCCCGCCCAGGTTCTGTGCGGAGTTTTTTTCAGATTTTGCTTTGGAAAAACGAAAGAGTCTCATCTGCCATCGGGCGGATGAGACTCTTTTGTCGGGTCATTTTCGCAGGTCTTCCCAGCTTCGCGCCTTCCCGTAATACCGGCCATAGGGGTTGTCGAGGTCGGCGGCGCGGGGCGGGGCGCGTTTTGGCTC
>NZ_JAFREH010000019.1:0-47090 GCF_017377625.1 Faecalibacterium sp. Marseille-Q3530
TACCCAACACCTTGACGGTGCGGACATGGGACTTGATGCTTCCTCGGCCTAGCCGGGTACTCCGTAACCAATCCTGACAGGCAGTTGCCGTGTCATTTTTCGAAAACTGTTTTACGGATACCCAGCAGTCGGGAACGCTCTGTTTTTCTTTGCCGGGGATATGATGAGCCTGTTCCGCCTGCCAAGCTCGGTGGGATTTGCGATAAAGGCTATCACGGAATGCGGCGAGCGTCAAGATGGTTTTGCAAAGTTTATTACGGTAAAGCGATGATAGTAAGACTTATAGGATTTGGAGCATTGATTAGAGATATGGATGATAATAGCTGCTGATTGACTCAATAAACGCCTTCTGTGGTTTGGAAAGATAATTCCGGCGGGAAGACACTACATCGAATTGACGAACGGCCAGCGGATGCGCTATTTTATAGTAGCGCATATCGTCGTGGTCGTAGAGTACCATCCAATCGCTGATGAACGCCGCACCAAGGCCGGAACAGACCAGATGATACGCCGTCACAAGCTGTGACACCTGAAGCCGGACGATGGGGTCGATCTTGGCATCCTCAAACAACGCAATAGAGCGGCTGTACAGGTTGTTGCCCTTGGTCAATAGGATAAACGGCACATCCGCAAAGGGAGCAAGCGAGGGAATCGCCGGACAATCCGGCATGAGATTGCGGCGGAACATAATGTCTCTTGCGGTCAATGCGTAATTCTTCAGAGTTTTGTTGATGGGATAAGAGGTCGGGACGGCGACTAGAACATTGTCCTTGAAAATGGGTGTTCGACGGAAATTGTCCTTTGGGTTTGGGATGCAGTTAAAGGTCAGGTCGATTTTATTTTCGCGCAGCATTTCGATAAGTTCGTTGGAACTGGCTTCCACCAACTCCAGATGGACACCCGGATATTGTTTTTGAAAAGTCGTCAGCACAGGCGGCAGGATATAGGAGTTCAGATAATGGGTTCCGCCCAAAACGAGATTGCCGATGTTCAGGCTGGAAAGATCGCTCAGCTCTTTGGACAGCTCCGCTTCAAGGTGCAGGATCTCCTTGACCTTTTCGATGTAGACTTTTCCGGCATCGGTCAATTCCAACGGCTTTTTATCCCGAATGAACAGCGGCATCCCAATCTCCGCTTCGACTTTCTGGATGGCGATGCTCAGAGCGGGCTGCGTTAAATAGGGAGCCTGCGCTGCTTTGGAAAAGCTCCCGGATTGATAGACTTGGTAGATATACTGCATCTCCTGCTTCATAACGTTCACCTTGCCGTGTTATAAAAAATACTTATAGCTTTATAAAATCTATAAAATTGATTATACTGCACATTGGTGGTATTGTAAAGTCACAAAGAGAGTACACCATGTCGAAAGGAGAATGAACATGGAAATCAACGCATTGCTCATGGACGAAAAAGACAATGTTGTGACTTGCGTGACAGAAGTTGCCGCCGGACAGGATGTTGTCTACCGCAAGGGGCAGGAGTTCTGCACCGTGAAAGCAGAGGAGAACATCCCTTACTGCCACAAGGTCGCATTGGTCGATCTGAAGAAGGGCGACGAGGTCATCAAGTACGGCGAGAGCCTTGGTGTGATGACCGAGGACGCTGCAAAGGGCCACTGGGTCTCCCACAACAATCTGGTCAGCGTACCGCGTGACTATGACAGCGAAATGGTACAGGAATAAGGAGGAATCGGAGATGCAATTCTGGGGTTATAAACGCAAAGAAGGCCGTGCAGGTATCCGCAACCATGTCCTGATCCTTCCCACCTGCGCCTGCGGCAGTGAGAGCTGCCGGATCGTGGCAAGTCAGGTGCGCGGTGCAGTCAACATCGTGTTCAACACCGGCTGCTCCGATGTTGCTGCCAACACCGCGATGTCGCAGAAAGTCCTGACGGGCTTTGCCTGCAACCCGAACGTTTACGGCGTCGTTATCATCGGTCTGGGCTGTGAGACCGTTCCCCACGCAAAGCTGCGTGAGAAGATCCAGGCCATGACCAGCAAGCCGGTCGTTTCCTTTGGCATTCAGGAAGAGGGCGGTACCCTCAAGACCATTGAGAAAGCGGTTCGCGCCGCCAGCAAGATGGCAGCGGAAGCCGCCATGCAGCCGAAAGAGCTGTGCGACATCTCCGAGCTGATGCTGGGCATCGAGTGCGGCGGTTCGGACGCCACTTCCGGCATTGCAAGCAACCCGGCAGTCGGCGAACTGAGCGATCGGCTGGTCGATCTGGGCGCAACTACCATGATGAGCGAGTCCATCGAATGGATCGGCGGCGAGCATCTGCTGGCAAAGCGTGCGGCTACCCCGGCCATCCACAACCAGATCATTCAGGTCTGCAAGGACTACGAAGCCCATCTGAAATCCGCTGGTCAGGACTGCCGCGCCGGTCAGCCCACCCCCGGCAACAAGGCAGGCGGCCTGTCCACTCTGGACGAGAAGAGCCTTGGCTGCATCCGCAAGGGTGGCACCCGTCCCATCGTCGAGGTTCTGGAACAGGCTGTTCCTCCCACGAAGCGCGGCGCAGTCGTTATGGACACCGCTGGCTATGATATTTCCTCTGTCACCTCGATGGTCGCTGCAGGCTGCAACGCAGTCATCTTCACCACGGGCCGCGGCACCTGCACCGGCAACGCCATCGTCCCCGTCCTGAAGGTCACGGCAAATGCTCGTACGTATCAGCACATGGAGGACAACATGGACGTTGACCTCAGCCCCATCGTGCGCGGCGAAAAGACCTATCAGGAGATGGGCGCAGAGATGCTGAACAACATTCAGGATATCTGCAACGGTAAGATGACCAAGGCAGAAGCATTCGGCTTTTCGGATATTGCAGTCGATCACGTCTGCCGTTTCGTGTAATCAAACAGGAGGAATTGCGGTATGAACCTTTTGAAAAAATGGAATAAGCTTGGTTTGTTCACCAAAATCATGATCGGTTTCGTTCTGGGTATTCTGGCTGGTTTTGTGCTTGGCCCAAAGGCTTCTGCTCTGGCCTTTCTCGGTACGATTCTGACCCGTCTTCTGACGATGGTGGTCGCACCGTTGGTGCTGGGTCTTCTGATCTGTGCAGCGGCAGACGTGAAGGACTTCAAAACTCTGGGTAAGATCGGCGGTAAAACGCTGGCGATCTTCTTGGGCGGCACAGCTGTCGCTGTTGCCATTGGTCTGATACTTTGCAACTTCATGCAAATCGGTGCAGGCTTCGTGATGGAGACCACGGGGAGCTACGATGCAAGTGAAATTCCCAGTGTGGTCGATACGCTGATGGGCATTATCCCTACCAACCCGTTCAACTCCCTTAGTACCCAAAATCTGCTTCAGATCATTTTCTTCTCCCTGTTGCTGGGATTTTCTCTCATCAAGCTGGGCGATAAGGGTGCCCCCGTTCTGAACTTTTTCCGCGCATGGACGGAAGCATGGAAAGAAATCACAAACATCGTGCTGGAGTTCACCCCCTACGGTGTGTTTGGCCTGATGGCGGACATCGTGGGCAAGTACGGTGTGGATGTCCTGCTGCCCTACCTCAAGACCATCATCGCATGTTACCTGACCTGCGCTCTGTTCACCATCTTTGTGCAGGGTGGCCTGATGGCTGGTGTTTACGGCGGCATCAGCCCCATCAAGTTCTTCAGCACTATGAAGGAAGCCATGCTCTTTGTCTTTGCTACCTGCTCCAGTGTGGCGACCATTCCCCTGAACCTCAAGTGCACCAAAAAGCTGGGCGTCAGCGATAAGATCGCCGACTTTGTGATTCCCTTCGGTGCAGTTATGAACATGAACGGCACAGCCATTTACGAAGCTGTTGCAGTCGTCTTTGCATCCCAAGTGTTCGGCATCCACCTGACGATTTCCCAGCAGGTGATGGTCATGGTCACGGCTGTTCTGGCATCCATCGGTACTGCTGGCATTCCCGGTTCCGGTCTGGTCATGCTGACCATCGTGCTGAATGCAGTCAATTTGCCGCTGGAGACCATCGGTTTGCTGGCCGGTATCGACCGTATCCTGAACATGGCTCGTGTTATCCCCAACATTGTGGGTGATGCTGCTACCGCCGTCGTTGTAGCCAAGAGCGAGGGCGAGCTGCATCCGGGGCTGGTCAAGGAAACTGCGAATGACTGATTGCCAGTTTATAGCAGTTTGCGTTTTTAATGCACAAGCAACATCCGCAAACTGCATATCGCAAATATGCCGTGTTGATGGGCACTATTTTTGAAAATTGCGATAGAAGATCCTCTACATAGATATATTCTTAAAATGATACCTTCTTCATCATACCATTCTCCTTAAAAGGCAACCTCCCTTCCGACGATCACAGTGTCAGGAGGGAGGTTGTTTTTTTAGCGGACTTCATTTGAAATCCAGCTTTTGAGGCTGTGTCGGAGCGCTGTTTTTGCCGGGCAAATTTTGCGGTACGCATTGTGTTTTGCCGCAGCTTCCGGTACAATGGAGAAAAAAGGGGGACGACGGAAGATGGAAAAAACCGAACAGAGATACCAGGCATACCTTCAGATCTTAAAAGAGGAGCTGATCCCGGCGATGGGCTGCACCGAGCCGATCGCGGTGGCCTATGCCGCCGCAGTGGCCCGGCAGACGCTGGGGGAACTCCCGGACCGGGTGCGGGTCGGGGCCAGCGGAAGCATGATCAAGAATGTCAAGTCGGTCATCGTGCCCAACACCGATAATATGAAGGGGCTGGAAGCCGCCGCAGCGGCGGGCATCGTGGCTGGCCGCCCGGAGCAGAAGCTGGAAGTCATCGCCAATGTGACACTGGAGGAGACGAAGGCCATCCGCGCCTATCTGGAGCAGACCGATGTGAAGGTCGAGCATGTGGAGAACGGCGTCACCTTTGATATCATCGTCACGGTCTGGAAGGGGGCGCACACCGCGCAGGTGCGCATCGCAGTCTTCCACACCAACATCGTCCGCATTGAGAAGGACGGCGAAGTCCTGCTGGACTTGCCCGTCCACGGCGACGAGGAGGAGAACCTGACCGACCGCAGCCTGCTCGACATGGAGCACATCTGGGATTTTGTCCATTCGGTGGACATCGAGGACGTGAAGCCGATTTTAGACCCGCAGATCCGGTACAACATGGCCATTGCCGAAGAAGGCCTCCGGGGCGATTACGGGGCCAACATCGGCAGCGTTCTGCTGGACATGGAGGGCAATGATGTGCGGGTGCGGGCCAAGGCTTACGCGGCCGCAGGCTCCGATGCCCGGATGAACGGCTGCGAACAGCCGGTGGTCATCAACTCCGGCAGCGGCAATCAGGGCATCACCGCCTCGGTGCCGGTCATCGTCTATGCGCGGGAGCTCAAGGCGAGCGAAGAGCAGCTGTACCGGGCGCTCACCCTCTCCAACCTGACCACCATCCACGAAAAGACACCCATCGGCCGGTTATCCGCCTACTGCGGCGCCATCAGTGCGGGCGCGGGGGCCGGTGCGGGCATCGCCTATCTCTGCGGCGGCGGATACGAGGCCGTCATCCACACCGTCGTCAATGCGCTGGCCATCGTGTCGGGCGTCATCTGCGATGGTGCCAAGGCCAGCTGTGCGGCCAAGATCGCCACGGCAGTGGAAGCCGGGCTGCTCGGCTATAATATGTATATTCGGGGCCAGCAGTTCCGCGGCGGCGACGGCATCGTCGCCAAGGGCGTGGAAAACTCACTGCGGAACGTGGGCCGCCTGGGCAAACAGGGCATGAAGGAAACGAACCGCGAGATCATCGACATCATGGTCGGGTGCAAATAACAGAAAACGCAGAACGACGCCGTCGGCATTTGCCGACGGCGTCGCTGTTTGTACCGGTTCAGGTGGTCTCCCGCTGGGTCAATGTATAAGGGAACTGGATGGACTGGGGCGTGGGAGCTTTTTCGCTGGGGCTTTCGATCTCCATAATGGTCAGCTGGGCGGCTTTTTCGCCCATCTCAAAGGCAGGCATCTCCATGGAGGTCATGCTGGTTTCCAGCATCTCGCCGATGGCGTGGCCGGTCATGCTGATGACCTTGACCTGCTCCGGCACCCGGATGCCCTGTTCTTTCAGGGCACGCAGAACGCCCAGCCCCTGCAGGTCCACCGGGGCCAAGATGGCATCCAGCTCCGGCTCGTCCCGGAGAAGCTGGTTGGCGCACTCATAGCCATACTCAAAGCTGTTGACCGGCTGGGTGGATTCGGCAAGGATCTCCTCCAGTCCGTGGGCGGCGATGGCCTTGGAGTAGCCCTCGTACCGGCCCTTGAAGGGGCTTTGGTGGGAGTAACCGGCGATGAGCGCGATGCGGCGGCAGCCTTTGGAATAGAGATAGTCCACGGCGTTCCGGCCGCAGGCTTCGTAGTCGGCTACGATGCTGCTGATGCGTGGCTCCTGACACCGCACGATCTGGGTGACGGCGATGCCGCTGGCCTGGATGCTGCGCAGCAGCCGGTTGTTGCGCCCGGTGCCGGTGATGATGATGCCATCCACGAAGCTGTTCTGCATCCGTTCCAGACAGCTTTTTTCCCGCTGGGGATCATCGTCGGTGGTGGAGATCAGGGTGGAATACCCCAGCCGTTCGGCTTCGTGTTCGATGCCCGGCAGGATCTCAGAGAACAGGGTCAAGTGGAGCCGGGGCACGATGACCCCTAGGGTGTGCCGCCGTCCCTGCCGCAGCGCTTTTGCCATGACATTGGGTCGGTAGCCCAGCTCCTTAGCGGCAGCCACGATGCGGGCTTTGGTCTCCGGGTGGACATAAGAGGTATTGTTTAAGGCGCGGGAAACGGTGCTGACATCCACACACGCTTTCTGCGCAACGTCTTTCAGGGTCGCCATGAAGCAGCTCTCCTTTCCGTTCTGAATGCAAACGTTTGCACAACTTGTAAAGATTCTTAGCCAGGAGTATCCCGAACACCCCTATTGTAATCCTGGCGGAACAAAAAATCAAGAAGCAGGAAAAGGAACGCTTGTCAAGATGCTGCTTGGCAAAATGAACAAAATCCGAGCCAAAAAATGCTGAAAATGTAAAATTATGCAAGACGTTGCAGGCAATATGCAAAACTTTGCAGGGAGGCTGCTTTTTGTTGACGAAGGCTTGCAGCCATGGTATAACAGAGTCACAGAAAACAAACGATTGCAGAGCAAAGCCCAAAGACATCGGCGCGCGAGATGATCTCCAAAGCAGCTTCTGCGATCCAGAACGAAAACCAACACAACATTGATTTTTGATAAAAGGAGATTCTCATTATGGCTAAGGTTAAAACGTTCAAGACCATCTTCCCCGCTGTGTCCGTTCCCCTGAACGACGATTACTCCATCAAAGAGCCGGAGTTCCGCGCTTATCTGCGCTGGATCAAGAGCTTCTACGGCAAGGGAATCGAAGGTCTGGTCTGCAACGGCCACACTGGTGAGATCACCGGCCTGACCCGTGCCGAGCGCAAGCGTGTCGTCGAGATCTGCTCTGAGGAGTGCGGCGACGTGATGACCATCATCTCTGGCGTCAACTGCGAGAACACCGCTGAGTCCATCGCCATGGCCAAGGAAGCCAAGGAGGCTGGTGCAGACGGCATCCTGCTGATGCCCCCGCACATGTGGCTGCGCTTCGGCATGAACCCCAACGCTCCCTTCGAGTATGTCAAGGACGTTGCTGAGGGTGCTGACATCGACATCATCATCCACCTGTATCCCGCAACCTCCAAGGCCTTCTACCCGGTCGAGACCCTGATTAAGATGTGCAAGGAGATCGACCACGTCAAGTGCATCAAGATGGGCACCCGCGTCACCTCCATCTACGAGCATGACGTCCGCCTGCTCCGTCAGGAGTGCCCCGATATCAGCCTGATCACCTGCCACGACGAGACCCTGTGCGTCTCCTGGTTCCCCGGCATGGACGGCGCTCTGATCGGCTTCGCAGGCTGTGTGCCTGAGCTGATCTGCCCGGCATGGGATGTCTTCAAGAATCCTGACAAGCACACTCTGAAGGAAGCACAGGATTGGTCCAACCGCATCTACCACATCTCTCAGGCCATCTACGGCGGCGGCCAGCCCTCCGGTGAGGCTCATGCCCGCCTGAAGGAAGCTCTGAAGCAGCGCGGCATCTTCACCAGCGCTCTGATGCGCAAGCCCGTTCTGCCCCTGAACCAGGAGGAGAAGGACTGGGTCGCTCTGGGTCTGGAGCGCAGCCAGCTCCCCGCAGTGGATATGGAGCAGTACAAGTAAGGTAACCCCCATTCCCGCAGCAGCGATGTGCGAAGCTGCTGCGGAGGGTCGGATCATACTCCGGGTGCTGCCTGATGACCTCATCAGTGCAGCACCCTCTTTTTTAAGAATAAAAGGAAGGCTTTATCATGAGCGAGAACAATGCAACGATGTCGGCCGGGATGCCGATGTCCGCTCCTGCCTTTGGCTCAGACGTGAAGCGTCTGCCATTGAAAGACCTGCTCAAGCGCATTGGCCCCGGTCTGATCGCGACAGGCATCGTAATCGGCCCCGGTGCCGTGACAACAGCCTCGATGATCGGCGCAAACTATGGCTACGACCTGATGTGGCTGTTCTTCCCCATCATTTTCATGGGCATCACCTTTATGATGGTCACCAACCGTCTGGCCATCGTGACCGGGATGCCGACCATCCACGCCATCCGCAAGTATTACGGCCCGGTGGCTTCCGGCATCGTGGGCTGCGCCATGTTCCTTTCCTGCCTGTTCTTCACGATGGGCAACATCTCCGGCACCGGTGCCGGTATGAACCTCATCTTCGGCATCGACTGGAAGATCGGCTCCGTCATCATGATCGCGGTCGTGGTGTACATGTACTTTGCCAAGAACGTCTATTCCAAGGTCGAAAAGATTATTACCCTCTGCATCGTCCTGATGATCGTGGCGTTCTATGCCACGCTGGTGGGTGTCGGCGGCCCGGAACCTCAGGGGCTTGCCAAAGGACTGTTCGGCTTTAAGGTCCCTGAAGGCTCCCTCAGCACGGCACTGGCCTTCATTTCCACCAATGCCGCTGTGACTGCTGGTATTTACGGCACTTACCTTGGCAAAGAGAAAAAGTGGAAGAAAGACGATCTGTTCAATGGTGTTATGTTGACGGATGCCATCACTCACATCGTCAGTGTCTCCCTGATTTCCGGTGCCATCGTGCTGGTGGGTGCCGTCGTGCTGCACCCGCAGGGGCTGAGCATCAAGGCCCCGGCCCAGCTGGCAGAGATGCTGGTGCCCATCATGGGCGGCAGTGCCCGCTACATCATGGGTCTGGCTCTGTTGGGCGCAGGCTTCTCTTCCCTGCTGGCCAATACCCAGCGCGGCATGGTGCTGCTGGGTGCCGGTCTTGACAAGGACGTCAGCCTGGAGAGCAAGTTCATCCGCATTGGTTGCCTGGCCTGCCTGGTCTTTGCCATGGTGGTCTGTTACAGCTACGGCGGTTCCCCTACCCAGCTGATCCTGATGGCCAACATCGCCACCTCCATCGCTACGCCTTTTGGTGGTCTGTTCATGCTGCTGATGATCTGGCGCGATGATTTGAGCAAGGGCTATAAGAAGCCCACCGGTCTGCGCATCTGCATGACCATCAGCTACATCTTCGCCGTCATCATGACCATTTCCGGTCTGTCTACTCAGATCCCCAAGATCCTCGCACTATTCCACTGAGTTTATCTGGGATACCATACCAGAGAGCTACTCCAATACCTTCTTTTTTCTCCGTTGCCTGTGCGGCTTCTCATTTCGGCCTGCACAGGCAGCAAAAAACACCCGCTGTTCCTGCCGCCATGACAGGGCCAACGGGTGTTTTTGCGTATCACATTACCAGCGGTTCGCCTTGAGGCCATCGAGCACCTCGAACAGGCTCCGGCACTCGGCGGTGTACAGGCGGCGCATCTCGTCGTCGGCGGGCAGCAGGTCCGGCACCATCACGGTGACAAAGCCCCCGGCGGCTCCGGCGCGGACGCCGTTGTAGCTGTCCTCCAGCACAAGGGCGTGTCCGGGCGCAACGCCCAGCTTCTCCGCCGCCAGAAGGAAGATCTCCGGGTCGGGCTTGGAGCGGGTCACCTGCTGGCCGGAGGCGAGGACGCTGAAATAATGGCGCATCCCCCAGTTGTCCAGATTGCGCTGGATGACATCCATCCGGCTGGAAGACGCCACGGCCATGGGGATGTGCTGCTCGTCCAGCCAGGCCAGCAGCTCGTCCAGACCCGGCTTTTTGGGCACCGGCTTCTGGAACGCTTTGTCGGCCACCGCGTGCAGGCTGTCCACGATGGCGGCCGCATCGCAGTCCTGCCCGTAGAATTGGCGCACGACATTCCGCAGAGTTTCGCCTGCGGTGCCCCGCGCGGCCTCGCTGAGGCCCTCTTTATAAGGAAGCCCCAGTGCCGCCAGAGCCGGTTCCCAGAATGTGGCCCACATCCGCTCGGTGTCGAACATCAGGCCGTCCATATCAAAAATGACGCCGTTTATCATAAGGTATCCTTTCTGTTTGCGTCCCTGCCCTCTCAGGCGCTTTGCGCCAGCTCTCCCGAAGGGAGAGCCATTGGCAGGACGGTTTTGATCGTAGAAAATGAAGAAGGTGGAGCGGCCCGGAAACATCCGGGCTCCGCAAAAGAGGCAGACAGGAGCTGCCAATGGGGACAGGGCCCACGGCTATGGGAGCCGCAGGCGATCTTGCACTCTGCCTGACATGCCAAAGCCTCTCCCTTTGGGAGAGGTGGCATTGCGTGAGCAATGACGGAGAGGGTTGCTCACAAAAATAATATCACAATTTGCGACAACTTACAGCCCCCAAACATGAAAGATTTTTTGATTCCTTGAAAAATGCGTTCATGATATTATAATAGAAAACAACATTTGACATCTGGAAAGCGCGGAGGGAGCCGCGTGTGTCAGCTGTGTGAGATCAGAAAAGAGGGAAAATTATCATGTTGGATATCAAGATCACCCGGACGACCTGTCCGAAAGAGAAGCCGCAGGATGAGACCAAGCTCGGCTTCGGCAAGAAGTTCACCGACCACATGTTCGTCATGGACTACACCGAGGGCGAAGGCTGGCACGATGCCCGTATCGTCCCCTATGCTCCGTTCCAGCTGGACCCGGCTACGGTCGTGTTCCACTACGCACAGGAGATCTTTGAGGGCATGAAGGCTTACCGCACCGCAGACGATACCATCCAGCTGTTCCGCCCGGACTGCAATGCAAAGCGGATGCAGGATTCTGCCGACCGTCTGTGCATCCCGAAGATCCCGGTCGAGGATTACATCCAGGCCGTTGAGGCGCTGGTGGATGTGGAACGTGACTGGGTGCCCCATGCAGACGGCGCTTCCCTGTACATCCGCCCCTTCGTGTTTGCAAACGATGTGGGCTTGGGCGTCCATGCTTCCAAGCACTACATCTTCTGCATCATCTGTGCACCGTCGGGCGCTTACTATGCAGAGGGCATCAACCCCGTCCGCATCTATGTCGAAGATGAGTACATCCGTGCCGCTCCCGGCCTGACCGGTTTCACCAAGTGCGGCGGCAACTACGCTGCTTCCATCAAGGCTGGTGAGCTGGCCGAGGAGCAGGGCTATGCCCAGGTGCTGTGGCTGGACGGCGTGGAGAAGAAGTACGTCGAGGAAGTCGGCAGCATGAACATCATGTTCAAGATCGACGGCAAGGTCTACACCGCCGCCACCGTGGGCACCGTTCTGCCCGGCGTCACCCGCCGCAGCTGCATCGAGCTGCTGAAGGACTGGGGCTATGAGGTCATCGAGGGCAAGCTGGCCATCGCCGACATCATGCAGGCTGCACGTGAGGGCAAGCTGGAAGAGGTCTTCGGCACCGGCACCGCCGCAGTTGTTTCCCCGGTCAAGGAGCTGGTCTGGAAGGGCGAGCATGCCTACATCGGCGACGGCAACATCGGCCCTGTCACCCAGAAGCTGTACGACACCATGACCGGGATGCAGTGGGGCAAGCTGCCCGACACCAAGGGCTGGATCGTTCCGGTGGAGAAGAAGTACTAAGCTGCAAGTTTCTTTCCTTGTTCCGAGTTCTGCAAGCGCCGTCCGGCAGCTCACCGGGCGGCGTTTGCTGTATCAACCGCTCAGGCGCTTTGCAGCGCAATCGGCCCTGTGGTCTTGGTTATGAATTGCAATTCTGCCGGGATGGTGCTAGACTAAGCATAGAGTAAGAGGATTGAGAGGGACCAGGATCATGATCAAGAAATGGAGCGTCAGCTACCCCGCTGTCAACGGCACCGAGCAGCGCCGTGTTTATGTCTATCTGCCCACCATGTACGAAGCCGACCCGGACCGCCGGTATCCGGTGCTGTACATGTTCGACGGCCAGAATGTCTTTTTTGACGAAGACGCCACCTTCGGCAAGAGCTGGGGGCTGGCAAACTATCTGGACTACACCGACACGCCGCTTATCGTGGCGGCGGTCGAGTGCAACGCCGGGCCGAACAACGAGCGTCTGGTGGAGTATTCGCCCTACCGCTTCGATGATCCGACCTACGGCCACTTTGACGGCAAGGGGGCTGCGACCATGAGCTGGTTCATCCACCGGTTCAAGCCCTTCATCGACCGCAATTTCCGCACCCTGCCCGACCGGGAGCACACCTTCATCGGCGGCAGCTCCATGGGCGGTCTGATGAGCCTGTACGCCCTGCTGAACCACAACGACGTCTTTGGCCGTGCGGCGGCTCTGTCGCCGTCCATCTGGGTCTCGCCGGAAAAGCTCAGCGGTCTGTTGGGCCGCGCGAAGCTGGAGCCGGGCACCGTGCTCTACATGGACTACGGCTCCCGCGAGATGGGCAACCACGAGGGAATGCGCAAGGGCTTTGCCGACATGTGCAGCAAGGTCATGATCCGCGGCATCCACCTGACCGCCCGTCTGGTGCCCGGCGGCACCCACAGCGAAGCCAGCTGGGAAAAGCAGCTGCCGTTCATGATCCATACCCTGATGTACGAACTGGATTGACCCGACGACCCGATTATAAGGAGGGACCCACGATGGAAATGCAGTATTTTAAGGATTACAGCCCCGCGCTCGGCCGCGAGATGGAGTGCAAGGTCTACGGCCACGCCGGCCGGCCGATGCTCTACATCCCCTGCCAGGATGGCCGGTTTTTTGACTTCGAGGACTTCCACATGGCCGATACGCTGGCCCCGTGGATCGAGTCCGGCCAGGTGATGGTCCTCTCCATCGACACCATCGACAAGGAGACCTGGTCCGACACGAACGGCGACCCCTACTGGCGCATCCGCCGCTATGAGCAGTGGATCCGCTACATCGTGGAGGAAGCCGTGCCCAAGATCCGCCACATCGCCCGCGAGCGGAACGGCTGGAACGACGAACCGGGCGTCATCGCCTTTGGATGCAGTCTGGGCGCGACCCATGCCGTCAATCTGTATCTCCGCTTCCCGAACATCTTCTGCGGCTGTCTGGCCCTCAGCGGCATCTACACCGCCCACTACGGCTTCGGCGATTATATGGACGAGCTGGTCTATATGAACTCCCCGGTGGATTACATGGTCAACTTCCCGGAAAACCACCCCTATATGGAGCTGTTCCGGAACCAGAAGGCCGTCATCTGCTGCGGTCAGGGCGACTGGGAGCAGCCGGACACCACCTGGTATCTCAAGCGCATCTTTGAGGCCAAGCACATCCCCATCTGGGTAGACCTGTGGGGCCACGATGTCAACCACGACTGGAACTGGTGGTATCAGCAGGTCGCATATTATATGCCCTACATTCTGGGCTGAACGCCCCTCGCAGAGGGATGGGTGGAAAGTATAGCGTATCAAAAGAAAGAGGAATCGACAAGACACCATGAGCAATTTTATCTTTATCTCTCCGAACTTCCCGACGAACTACTGGCAGTTCTGCCGGGAGCTGAAAAACAACGGCATGAACGTTCTGGGCATCGGCGACCAGCCGTATGATGAGCTGAAGCCGGAGCTGAAGGCCAGCCTGAACGAGTACTATAAGGTCGGCAGCCTCGAAAATTACGACGAGGTCTACCGCGCCGTGGCGTTCTTCGCCTTCAAGTATGGCCGCATCGACTGGCTGGAATCCAACAACGAATACTGGCTGGAACGCGACGCCGCCCTGCGCACCGATTTCCACATCACCAGCGGCTTCCAGACCGAGGATATGCCCCGCATCAAGTACAAGAGCAAGATGAAGGAGTATTATCAGAAGGCCGGCATCGCCACCGCCCGCTACCACATGGTGGACGATTTCGAGGGCTGTAAAAAGTTCATCGACGAGGTGGGCTACCCGGTCGTCGTCAAGCCGGACAACGGCGTCGGTGCGTCCGACACCCACAAGCTCTCCGATGACGAGGAGCTGCGCGCCTTCCTGACCTACAAGAGCGCCCACCATGCCGACGTCTCCTACATCATGGAGGAGTTCGTTCACGCCGAGGTCAACAGCTACGATGCCATCATCGACGGCAGCGGCAACCCTATCTTTGAGGCGGGCAACGTCAGCCCGATGTCCATTATGGACATCGTGAACAACGATGACAACTCCATCTACTACATCATCAAGGACCTGCCCGATGATACCCGCGCCGCAGGCCGTGCCGCCGTCAAGAGCTTCGGCGTCAAGAGCCGCTTCGTCCACTTCGAGTTCTTCCGGATGACGGAAAATCAGACCAGCATGGGCCAGAAGGGCCAGATCGTGGCGCTGGAAGTCAACATGCGCCCCTGCGGCGGCTTCACGCCCGATATGATCAACTTTGCACGTTCCACCAACGTGTACAAGATCTGGGCCGATATGATCGCCTTCGGCGGCACCGATATGCCGGTGGGCGAGCACTATTACTGCCCGTTTGCGGGCCGCCGCGACGGCAAGCACTTCGTGTACAGCCATGAGCAGCTGATGCAGAAGTATCAGGCCAACATGCGGATGGTGGACCGCATCCCCGACGCCCTCTCCGGTGCCATGGGCAACCAGATGTACGTCGCCACCTTCTCCACCTTTGAGGAGATGGAGCAGTTCTATGCCGACGTTCTGGCCGTGACCGATGCCGACAACGACACCGTTCAGAAAGAACTGAGCGAGGTGCTGGCCCTCGGCGAGCCTGCCGCCACCACGGCCCTCACCAGAAAGCCGAACCTCTCCCCCGCCGTCAAGCCCACCACGGCCGTGACAAAGACCACGACCAGAGCGGTGACCAAGACGAACAGCCGGAAAAAGTAAAAAATACAGCCCCGGAGCGGCGAACTTGCCGTTTCCGGGGCCTTTTTGTGTTTATCACGGCTTCATTTTCAGATTTCGCAGTTGGTTCAGCTGGTCACGCCGTCCATAGATGACGGCGAGGACTTGGACCCGGTGTGAGTCGGGATCCGGCCAGAAGTAGATCAGAAAATTTCGGCACAGAAGTTTCCGGATGTTTTGTGAATGCCAGGGTTCTTCTTCGACAAGGGGTGCCCGCTGAGGCAGAAGGCTCAGAGAAGCCATAGCCTGTTCCAATGTGGTCAGGAGTGCATCTGCAGTTTCGGGTTCCAGAAGTTCATGTGCGATATGGTGGACGATGGCACGGAGCTGCTGTTCGGCCTGCGGGGTGAGCGCGACAGTATATTCCTCCATGGCTCAGATCTCCGCGCGGAGCCGGGCAAAGGCTTCGTTCAAAGGGGAAGATTCTCCGCGCCTGGCCTGGTCCAGGCCGGTCTGCATCATGGCGTCAAATTCGTCACGGCTCAGAGCATCACGAGTGGGGAGCCGGGTGGCCAGGTCCAGCGAAAATGGAATGCCGTCCCGCAGGATGACCTGACGGTATGCCATATCAATGAAGACCGAAACGGGAATGCCAAGCTGAGAAAGAATGGCTTCGGCCTGCTCCTTGATCTCTGGCTGGATGCGGGCGGTGACATTTGCGGTTTTTGCGGACATAAAGATCGCCTCCTATTGCTTTTATTGTACCACGCTGTGTTGCGATTCGCAATACGATAGAAGAAAGAGGAAAGCAAGGTTTGTCCCGCTCCGCAGAATGTGCTATACTGTCCTCAAAGACACTGTTGAGAATGAGGTACAGATATGAAAATTCCCGCAAATGGTTTTACACACGCTGGCAAGTTCCATGCAGACGACGTGTTTGCCACCGCGCTGCTGCAGATCGTCCGGCCGGATATCAAAATTACCCGCGGCTTTGTGGTGCCGGATGACTTCGATGGCATCGTGTACGACATCGGTTTCGGCATGTTCGACCACCATCAGGAGCCGCGCGAGACCCGCCCCAACGGCGTCCCCTATGCGGCCTTCGGTCTGCTGTGGCGGGTGCTGGGGCCGGGGCTGGTCGGTGAGCGGCAGGCACGGCTCATTGATGAAAACTTCATCCAGCCGCTGGACCTGAACGACAACACAGGCGAGCAGAACAGCCTGTGCGACGCCATCGGCTTCTTCAACCCGGTGTGGGATTCGAAGGAAGATCAGGACACCTGCTTCTTCAAGGCCGTGGCCGTGGCAAAGCAGATCCTGGAACACCAGCTCGACAGCGCCAACGCCGTGAACCGCGCCGACGAGAAAGTCCAGCAGGCTTACAAAAATTCCCGCGACGGCATCGTCGTGCTGCCCTGTTACCTGCCCTGGAAAAACGGTCTGTACCGGACGGATGCGCTGTTCGTGGTCTACCCCAGCCAGCGCGGCGGGTGGAGCGCTCAGTGCGTGACCGACCACAAGACCAAGAAGCCCAAGCTGCCCTTCCCGCAGTCCTGGGCGGGCCAGCCGCAGGAGGTCATCGAGCAGAAGAGCGGCATCGAGGGCATCAGCTTCTGCCATGCCAGCCGCTTCCTCATCACGGCCAAGGATAAGGAAACGGCCCTTGCAGCCTGCCGTCAGGTGCTGAAAAACAACGGGAGACTGTAACATGAGCGCAGGAACCGAACAAGAGACCGAAGAGCGGGCCTACGTGTATATGGTGCGGTGCGCGGGCGGTCAGCTCTATACGGGCTGGACGAACGACCCCGGTGCCCGCCTGCACGCCCACAAGACCGGCAGGGGGGCCAAGGCCACACGGGCCATGGGGGCGGAGCGGTTCGCCTATCTGGAACGGTGCGCGGACCGGTCGGCGGCGCTGCGCCGGGAAGCGGCCCTGAAAAAGCTGCCGAAAGCGAAAAAGGAAGCCCTCTGCGCCGGGTGGGAGGAGAAGAACCTCCCCCGCCTCTCGGTGGCGTCCCGCGCCGATGCAAAGGACATTCTGGAACTGTACAACTGGTATGTGCTGCACCACACCGCAACGTTTCAGGTCACGCCCTCCACGCTGGAAGAATACGAGGACTGGGTGGACAACACCCTGAAGGTGGCCCCGCTGCTGCTGGCGCGGGACGCAGACGGCAGGCTGCTGGGCTATGCCTGCGCTCACCGTTGGCACCCGCGCGAGGCCTACGACTGGTCGGTGGAGAGCACCATCTACTGCGCCCCGGATGCCCGCGGCTGCGGGGTAGGCACCCTGCTCTACCGCGCACTGCTGGAATTGCTGACCGCCTGCGGCTACTGGAACGTCTATGCACTCGTGGCCGACCCGAACCCCGCCAGCGAGCGCATCCATGTGCAGCTGGGCTTTTCCTGCGTGGGCCGCACCCCGCACACGGCGTATAAATTCGGCTGGCTGGGCCTGTCCACATGGTGGCTGGCGCTGCGCACCGGCAACGAAAAACCTGCCCCCGTCCGGATGGTGACGGCAGAGCAGACGCAGGCCGTGCTCTGCAAATACGGAAAAACAGAATGAAACGAAACGAAGGGCTCCGGCATTTGCCGGGGCTCTTCTGCGTTTCGGAAAGCGGTGCTGAAATCTTGGCACCTGCCCGGCTGGATGGATGAAACGGCTTTCAGAATGTGTCAGAATATATACAGCAGAACTGCATAAAATTTGCATAAATAATAAAATATTTGCATAAACATGCAAAGTGCCACAAACGGCACTGGAAAAGGGCAGAAGGTTTGGCGGTTTTCCGCATTGACGGAAAAGCCGCGCCGCGTATAATAAAAAGCGTGATAAGCAACCGAGAGATCGAGCGCACCGGGAGGGACGCCCGGTGCAGGAAAACAAAAGTGTAAGCATGAAAACAAAGGAGCGTTCATCATGAAAAAGGAGAACATCAAAAAAGTCGTTCTGGCCTACTCTGGCGGCCTGGATACCTCGATCATCATTCCCTGGCTGAAGGAAAACTACAACAACTGCGAAGTCATCGCCGTCTCCGGCGACGTGGGCCAGGGCACCGAGCTGGACGGTCTGGAAGAGAAGGCCAAGAAGACCGGCGCTTCCAAGCTGTACGTTCTGGACCTGAAGAAGGACTTCATTGAGAACTACATCTTCCCCACCCTGAAGTTCGGCGCAAAGTATGAGGACTACCTGCTGGGCACCAGCTTCGCACGTCCCTGCATCGCAAAGGCTCTGGCCGACATCGCCATCCAGGAAGGTGCCGACGCCATCTGCCACGGCTGCACCGGCAAGGGCAACGACCAGGTGCGTTTTGAGCTGACCCTGAAGGCCCTCTGCCCCGATATGGCCATCATCGCTCCGTGGCGTGAGTGGGACATCAAGAGCCGTGACGAGGAGATCGACTACGCCGAGGCCCACAACATCCCCCTGAAGATCAACCGCGAGACCAACTACTCCAAGGACAAGAACCTGTGGCACCTGAGCCACGAGGGTCTGGATCTGGAGAACCCCGCCAACGAGCCGCAGTACAACAAGCCTGGTTTCCTGGAGCTGGGTGTCTCCCCGGAACAGGCTCCCGATACCCCGACCTACCTCACCATTCACTTCGAGAAGGGCATCCCCACCGCCATCGACGGCAAGGAGATGGGCGCTGTGGAACTGGTCGAGTACCTGAACAAGGTCGGCGGCGAGAACGGCATCGGCCTGCTGGATATCGTTGAGAACCGTCTGGTCGGCATGAAGAGCCGCGGCGTGTACGAGACTCCCGGCGGTGCCATCCTGTACAAGGCCATCAATGTGCTGGAGACCATCACCCTCGACAAGGAGAGCGCACACCTCAAGGAGCAGCTGGCGCAGAAGTATGCCGACATCGTCTACAACGGCCAGTGGTTCACCCCGCTGCGCGAGGCTCTGGATGCCTTCGCCAACAGCCTGGCAAAGACCGTGACCGGCGACGTCAAGCTGAAGCTCTACAAGGGCAACATGATCAACGCAGGCGTCACCTCTCCGTACACCCTGTACGATGAGCAGACCGCTTCCTTCGGCGTGGACGAGGATTACAACCAGGCCGATGCAACAGGCTTCATCAACCTGTTCGGCCTGTCCATCAAGGAGCGCGCAAAGCTGTCCAAGAGCTGGCCGAAGGTCGAGGACTAAGCGGCCGAACGAAGCCAACTTTCCCCGCTGTGTGTTTTCTACACTTTCACACAGCGGTTCCAAGACCGGCAGAGTTGCCGGCGGCACCGCCGCAGGAGCGTTTTCCCCTGCGGCGGCTTTGCCGTTTTTAGAGCCAAACCTCTCCGTCATCGCTGCGCGATGCCACCCACTCCCCTTCTGGCACGATTGTGCCACCTCCCCCGGCCGGGGGAGTCTTTCCTAATGAGGGGAGGCTTTGGCAGCCGGGTGAAGCCTGATGGATACGCCAGAGGCTCTCCTACTAGGAGAGCTGGCGGGCGCAAGCCCGACTGAGAGGTTGTACGAAGGATCGCGTTACAATCGAGATAAAGGGAACAGTAACTATGGCAGAACAACTCTGGAAAGGCCGTTTTTCCAAGGCGGTCGATTCGCGCGTCAATGATTTCAACTCTTCCATCCGCTTTGACCAGCGGATGATCGCACAGGATATGCGGGGCAGCGGCGTACACGCCACCATGCTGGCCAAACAGGGCATCATCTCCGAGCAGGACTGCGAGGACATCCTCAACGGTCTGGCTTCCATTGCCGACGATCTGGCCAGCGGCAAGCTGGAGATCGACCCCAACGCCGAGGACGTCCACACCTTCGTGGAGCAGACCCTGACCGCCCGCATCGGCGACGCCGGCAAGCGCCTGCACACCGGCCGCAGCCGCAACGATCAGGTGGCGCTGGACATCCGCCTGACTCTGCGCGACTACAGCCGGATGCTGCAGGGCCGCATCGTCGAGCTGGTCCGGGTCATCTGCAAGAAAGCAGCGGAGAACACCGCCGCCGTCATGCCCGGCTACACCCACCTGCAGCGCGCCCAGCCCATCACCTTCGGCCACGCGCTGATGGCCTATGCCTGGATGCTGCTGCGCGATCTGCAGCGCTTTGAGGATGCCACGGCCCGCATGGACGCGCAGTGCCCGCTGGGCTCCGGCGCGCTGGCCGGCACCACCTACCCGCTGGACCGCGCCTTCACCGCTGAGAAGCTGGGCTTTGCCGCACCCTGCGCCAACAGCCTGGACGGCGTGTCCGACCGCGATTTCTGCATCGAGCTGGCCGCTGCCATCTCCACCTGCATGATGCACCTGTCCCGCCTGTCGGAGGAGATCATCCTCTGGTGCAGCTGGGAGTTCAAGTTCATCGAGCTGGACGACGCTTTCACCACCGGCTCCTCCATCATGCCGCAGAAGAAAAACCCGGACGTCACCGAACTCATCCGCGGCAAGACCGGCCGTGTCTACGGCGACCTGAACACCCTGCTCGTCATGATGAAGGGCATCCCGCTGGCCTACAACAAAGATATGCAGGAGGATAAGGAGGCCATCTTCGACGCCGTCGATACCCTCGACCTCTGCCTGAAGACCGTCACCCCGATGCTGGACACCATGAAGACCCTGCCCGCCAACATGCGCCGCGCTGCGGCCAAGGGCTTCATCAACGCCACCGACTGCGCTGATTACCTGACCAAAAAGGGAATGCCCTTCCGCGATGCCTACAAGCTGACCGGCTGCATGGTCTCCGACTGCATCAGCAAAGACAAGACCCTCGAAGAGCTGACGCTGGACGAGTTCCGGGGCTACAGCAGCCTGTTTGAGAACGATATCTACGATGCCATCGACCTCATCAAGTGCTGCGAGGGCCGCACCAGCTACGGCGGCCCCTCCGAGGCAAGCGTGAAGAATCAGATCGCACTGGCATCTGCACAGGTGGACGCATGGGAGGCGAACAACGCATGAGCGTGAAAGTTTTTATCGACGGTTCCTCCGGCACCACCGGTCTGCGCATCGCGGACCGTCTGGCGGCCCGGCCTGAGATCGAGCTTCTGAGCATCTCCGCCGAGGGCCGCAAGGACGTGAACGAGCGGGCCAGCGTCATCAACTCCGCAGACCTCGCCTTTCTCTGCCTGCCCGATGCGGCTTCCAAAGAGGTCATGCCCCTGCTCCGCCCGGACGTCAAGGTGCTGGATACCTCCACGGCCTTCCGCACCGACCCGGCATGGGACTATGGCTTCCCGGAGCTGAAGGGCCAGAAAGAGAAGATCCAGAACTCCTGCCGTGTGGCCGTGCCCGGCTGCTACGCCAGCGGCTTCATCGGCATTGCGCGGCCGCTGGTCGAGCTGGGGCTGGCCCCGGCGGACTATCCGTTCAGCTGCACGGGCATCTCCGGCTACTCCGGCGGCGGCAAAAAGATGATTGCCGAGTACGAGAGCCCGGACCGCCCGGCCCACAGCAAGATCGACGCGCCCAAGAGCTACGGCCTCACGCTGGCCCACAAGCACCTGCCCGAAATGCAGAAGATCAGCGGGCTGGCCCACACGCCCGCCTTTGTGCCGGTGGTCTGCGATTACTATTCCGGGATGCAGGTCCTCGTTCCGCTGGATCTGAAGCTGGCGGGCACCACCGCCGGGCAGGTGGCCGAGGGCATCGCCGCCTATTATAAGGATGGCGCGATGGTCTCTGTCCACGCCCTGAACGAACCGCTGCCCGAAAACGGCCTGTACTCCAACGCCCTCTCCGGCAGCGACCGGATGGAGCTGTACCTGACTGTGAACGCAGCAGGCGACCAGATGATGCTTATTTCGCTGTTCGACAACCTGGGCAAAGGCTCATCTGGTGCCGCCGTGCAGTGCATGAACCTGATGCTGGGTCTGAACGAGGTCGAAGGATTAGAGTGAAACCTCTCCGTCAATGCTTCGCATTACCACCTCTCCTGATCGGAGAGGCCTTGGCAGTCGGATATGGCTTGCTGGATACGCCAGAGGCTCCCCTATCAGGAAAGACTCCCCCGGCCGGGGGAGGTGGCGTGTAAACGCCAGAAGGGGAATGGCTGGCGAGCCGCAGGCGAGACGGAGAGGTTTAATGGAGGGAAGAACGATATGTCTTACAAGGAAGTATCGGGCGGCATCTGTGCGCCCAGAGGATTTGCAGCGGCCGGTGTCCATTGCGGCATCCGGGCCAACCACAACGAAAAATACGATCTGGCGCTCATCAAAGCAGAAGTCCGCTGCGCGGCCGCCGGTGTCTACACCACCAACAAGGTCTGCGGTGCGCCCATCAAGGTGGACCGTGCCCACCTGAAGGACGGCTATGCACAGGCCATCCTTGTCAACAGCGGCAACGCCAACACCTGCGCCGCCAACGGTGTGGCACTGGCCGAAGAGTGCTGTGCGCTGGTGGGCAAGGCGCTGGACATCCCCGCTGAGGATGTTCTGCCCGCCTCCACCGGCGTCATCGGCCAGCCTATGGTCATCGACCCGTTTGCCCGCGGCATCCCCGCCGCAGCGGCCAAGCTGGCCGCAACCGGGCAGGGCAGCACCGATGCGGCGACTGCCATCATGACCACCGACACCCACAAAAAAGAGTACGCCATCCAGTTCGAGCTGGGCGGCAAGACCTGCACCGTGGGTGCCATCGGCAAGGGCAGCGGCATGATCGCCCCCAATATGGCGACGATGCTGGCCTTCTACACCACCGACGCCGCCGTCTCCCCCGCCCTGCTCGAAAAGGCGCTGAAGACTGTCGTGCCCGGCACCTACAACCAGATGAGCGTGGACCTCGACACTTCGACGAACGACACCCTCATCATCCTGGCATCGGGCCTTGCGGGCAACCCGGAGATCACCGAGGAGAACGCCGATTACGAGGCCTTTGTGGCAGCGCTGACGGCCATTGCCGAGCACATGTGTGCTGAACACGCCGGTGACGGCGAGGGCGCGACCCACCTCATCACCTGCGAAGTCACCCATGCGCCCGACCTGAAGACGGCCCGCGCCGTCTCCCGCAGCGTGGTCTGCTCCAACCTGTTCAAGGCGGCGGTCTTTGGCCGCGATGCCAACTGGGGCCGCATCCTCTGCGCCATCGGCTACACCCCCGGCGACTTCTCCATCGACAAGGTCTGCGTCTGGCTGTCCAGTGCCGCCGGGGAGGTCTACGTTTGCGAGAACGCAGCCTACCACCCCTACAGCGAGGACGAGGCCGCCAAAGTGCTGGCCGAGCACGATGTCCTCGTCAAGGTGGACATGGGCACCGGCGACGCCAGTGCAAAGGCCTGGGGCTGTGACCTGACCTATGATTACGTCAAGATCAACGGCGATTACCGCACCTGAGAAGCGGTTCGAAACAGAGCATCGAGCGGGAAGAGGAAACGTATGAAGAACGAAGAAATGGCCCTCCTGTTTTCGGAGGCGACCCCTTATATCCAGAAGTACCACGGCAAGACCATGGTCATCAAATACGGCGGCAACGCCATGATCAACGAGACGCTGAAGAACGCCGTCATGAACGACCTTGTCACCCTGACGCTGCTGGGCGTGCGGGTGGTGCTGGTCCACGGCGGCGGCCCGGCCATCAACGAAATGCTGAAAAAGGTCGGTGTGGAGAGCCATTTTGCCAACGGTCTGCGCGTGACCGACGACGCCACCATGGAGATCGTCCAGCAGGTGCTGGCCGGCAAGGTGAACAAGGACCTCGTGGCAAAGCTGCGCGGCCGCGGCGTCGGCCTGTGCGGCATGGACGGCCAGATGCTCCGCTGCACCGAGCTGGACCCCCAGCTGGGCCATGTGGGCGAGATCATCCATGTGGACCCGACCCTGATCGAAAACCTGCTGAACGGCGGCTACATCCCGGTCATCGCGACGGTCGGCATGGACGACCTCGGCCAGGCATACAATGTCAACGCCGACACCGCTGCCGCCCAGATCGCCATTGCGCTCAAGGCCGAAAAGCTCGTCTCCATGACCGATATCGCGGGCCTGCTGCGGGATAAGGACGACGAATCCACCCTCATCCCCGAAGTGGAAGTCTCCGAGATCGAGGGCTACAAGGCCGCTGGAGTCATCGCGGGCGGCATGATCCCCAAGATCGGCGGCATGGCCGATGCCATCTATCAGGGCGTCCACGAGGCCGTCATCATTGATGGCCGTGTCCCCCACTCCATCCTGCTGGAGCTGTTCTCCAACCGCGGTTCCGGCACCCGCTTCTACCGCCGGAGCCATCAGGAATAAGGGTTGCTTCGCATCCTCATCTGCTTTATAATGAAAGAAAACGGGCTAGGAGGGCAAACTTATGGATTCCGAAAAAGTCATCAAGCGGGACAACGACTATGTCCTGCATACCTACAACCGCAATCCCATTGCGCTGGAAAAGGGCCACGGCCTGTATGCCGAAGGCCCCGAAGGCCAGAAGTATCTGGACTTCACCAGCGGCATCGGCGTCAACAGTCTGGGCTATTGTGATGTAGACTGGGCCGAGGCCGTTTCCGAGCAGGCCCACAAGCTGCAGCACACATCCAACCTCTACTACACGGCCCCCTGCGGCAAGCTGGCCAAAAAGCTGTGCAAGCGCACCGGCATGAGCAAGGTCTTCTTTGGCAACTCCGGTGCCGAGGCCAATGAGGGTGCCATCAAGGCGGCCCGCAAATACAGCTTCGACCACTACGGCAAGGACCGTGATGTGGTCATCACGCTGGTCAACAGCTTCCATGGCCGCACCATCGCTACCCTGACCGCCACCGGACAGGAGGTGTTCCACAACTACTTCGGTCCCTTCAACGAGGGCTTCCAGTACGTCCCGGCGGGCGACCTCGAAGCCCTGACCGAGCTGGTGGACCGCCACACCTGCGCCGTGATGCTGGAGCTGGTGCAGGGCGAGGGCGGTGTCGTGGCGCTGGAGCCGGAATACGTGCAGGCCGTCCGCAAGCTCTGCGATGACAGGGACCTGGTCCTCATCGTGGACGAAGTGCAGACCGGCGTGGGCCGCACCGGCACCTTCCTGTGCTGTGAGCACTACAACCTCAAGCCGGATGTCGTCACCCTGGCCAAGGGTCTGGGCGGCGGCCTGCCCATCGGTGCCGTGCTGATGAACGAAAAGGTCGCGGCCGGGATGGGTGCAGGCACCCACGGCTCCACCTTCGGCGGCAACCCGGTGGTCTGCGCCGGTGCCAATGTGGTCGTGGACCGGATGGACAACGGCTTTTTGGCGAACGTCAATGAGCGCGCCGTCCAGCTGCGCACCGGCCTGGCAAAGCTCCCCATGGTCAAGAGCCTGTCCGGCATCGGCCTGATGGTGGGCATCGAATTTTTCGGCGATGTCCGGGCGGCGGATGTCCTCGCCGCCTGCCGCGAAAAGGGCCTGCTGGTGCTGACGGCCAAGACCCGCCTGCGCCTGCTGCCGCCCCTGACCCTGACGGCACATGATGTCGAGAAGGCACTGGCCATCCTGAACGAAGTGCTGAGCGAGATGGCGCAGAAGTCTCCGGAGGAACAGGCATGAAACATCTGCTGAAACTGAGCGACCTCTCCCCCGAAGAGCTGCACCACATCCTCGATGTGGCCGACCGGCTCAAGGCGGAGCAGAAGGCCGGAGGCACGGCACCGCTGCTGCACGGCAGGAGCGTGGCGCTGATGTTCTCCAAAAACTCCACCCGCACCCGCACCAGCTTTGAGGTGGGCGTGTACCAGCTGGGGGGCCTTGGCAACTACATGAACGCCGCCACCGAGCTGCAATCCGGCCGGGGTGAGCCGCTCAAGGATACCGCCCGTGTGCTGGGCCGCTACTACGACTGTGTGGTCTGGCGCACCTACCGCCAGTGCGACCTTGAAGAGTTCGCCGAGCTGGCCGGGGTCCCGGTCATCAACGGCCTGACCGACTATGCCCACCCCTGCCAGGTGCTGGCCGACCTGATGACCATTCGGGAGCGCCGCGGCGCACTGGAAGACCAGAAGCTCTGCTTCATCGGCGATGGATGCAGCATGGCGAACAGCCTCATCGTGGGCGGTCTGCTGGCCGGGATGACCGTCAGCTGCGTCTGCCCGCAGGGCTACCGCCCCGCTGCCGATGTGCTGATGTTTGCCCACAAGTATGGCCCGAAGTTCCATCTCCTCACCGACCCCGCCGAGGGCGTGAAGGACGCCGACGTGGTCGTGACGGCGGCCTGGAACACCGCCCCCGGCACACCGGAGAGCGAACGCCGCCTGCGTGATTTCGCAGGCTTTCAGGTCACGAGCGGCCTGCTGAGCGGAGCAAAGCCCGACGCGATGCTTCTCCACTGCCTGCCCGCCCACCGCGGCGAGGAGATCTCCACGGCGGTCTTTGAACAGCACGCCGACGAGATCTTCACCGAAGCCGAGAACCGCCTCCACGTCCAGAAAGCCGTTCTGGCCATCCTTCTGGCGAACCAATAAGCGGGAACATACAGGCTTCATAAAACAGCCGTTTGAACGGATAGAAAGAAAACCAGAACTGTCAGCTGGATCAGCTGCGCCGTTCTGGTTTTCTGCTGTTTGTAAGAGCAGGGAGCGTCCTGCGGTTACAACGTTTCAATTCTTAAAAATTCCTGTCCTGCCGGAAACAAGTGCGACAAACTGGAAGTTGTAAATACATGTTTTCCCAAGTTCTTTTGCCATATCATGTATTCTTGAATTTAACATCAAATCTACAATTCTATCAGGCTCTTACTTTTCCATTTTCCACTCTTCCATCTAAGCACCATTCCAATTGCTCTAGCGCACTCATCACCCGCCATGGCAATATATGCTCCTACCGCCAGAAGTCCCATGTGTATTCCAAGAAAATATGTTCCACCAACTGCAAACAGATACATAAATATTGCACCAATTATAACTGGAAAAATAGCATCTCCACTTGTTTTTAATGCCTGTCCATATACAAGATTTGTCACTCTTCCAAATTCAAGGAATATATCTACTATCAACAATTTTACTACAAGCTCAATCATCTGTGTATCATCCGTAAATATATGAACGATAAAACGTCCGGTCATTGCAAATGTCACAGAAAAGCACGTTGCTGTTACAAGACCATATATCACAGCTTTCCGTGTACCCCTGTCACATTCCTCATACTTCTTTGCCCCGATTCTCCAGCCAGTCATAATAGCATTTGCCTGTGCAAGTGCTGCCCCCACACAATATGAGAAATTGGCTATCTGCATAGCATACGAACGAGCTGTAACATTCATTCCATCCGTATCCATCTGGTTCATAAAACGCACTATAAATGTCATTGCTACATTATAAAGTGCTGTCTCAAATGCAGAAGGAAACCCAATCTTAACAATCTGTGCAAGTATCCTTCGTGGTTGTTCACGTTCAGGGCTCTGCTTTGCTTTTATAAGTACAGCCCCCATTGCCGCTACAATAATAAGATTCACAGCTTTTGAAATAACTGTTGCAGTAGCAACTCCCATGACTCCCCAGTGAAACACAAACAGGAATACTGAATTCAGTATAATATTAATTACATTACCGACAACTGTCCCTATCAAGGAATGTTTTGTATATCCAAATACTCTTAAATAGCTGGAAAAAATAGGAATAAGCGCATTTAAAAAGCTTGCGCCTCCAACAATTTTAAGATATGTTTCAGCTGATTCAAGCAAAGCAGGAGCAATACTCACTGCCCTCAGTATCCCTCCTGAAAAGACAGCAAGAACAACAGATATCAAGATACCTGTCAGTGCATTAAATACAAGTCCAAGCTGTCTCGCCTGATATGCAATTCCAGGTCTTCCAGCCCCGATATTCTGTGACATCACCGCTACCATACCAGATGATATTACCCCGAACATAATGATAAAAACACCTATATATGTATTTGCTGTTCCGACAGCCCCAACAGCCTGGTCGCTTACTGATGATAACATCAGTGTATCAACCATACCTGAAAGCATATAAAATAAAGTTTCCAGACATATTGGCACAGATAGTTGTGTCAACGTTTTTCTTTCACCTTGCATGTTTTCCTCCATAAATTCCGATTTGTTGAACTAAGCCGAGTATACCACACGCGCGGTCGAATGACCACTCATATATATGAGAATTTGCCCGAAATGCACCCTTCTGGTATAAAGTCCAGTGCGCGGCACCTTGCCAGCGGTGGATGCGCTTCGGATATGAAAAAGTCCCATGCCGACACCGTGACGGTGCAGACATGGGACTTGATGATTTTTCGGCCTGGCCGGGCAGCCGGAACCGATCCGGACAGGCGTTTACAGAGTCTTACACGCCCGAATAGGCGGAGAAGCCGCCGTCTACGGGCAGGCAGATGCCGGTGATGAATCCGGCGGCGTCGTTGTTCAGCAGGAACAGCAGTGCGCCGACGAGGTCTTTTTTGCTGTCACCGAAGCGGCCCATCGGGGTGGCGGCAAGGATCTTGCCGGTGCGGGCGGTGGGGGTGCCGTCCTCGTTGTAGAGCAGCTTTGCGTTCTGCTCACTGGCGAAGAAGCCCGGCGCAATGGCGTTGACCCGGATGCCCACCTTGCTGAAGTGGACGGCCAGCCACTGGGTGAAGTTGGTCACGGCGGCCTTGGAGCCGGAGTAGGCCGGGATCTTGGTCAGGGGCAGATAGGCGTTCATGCTGGAAATGTTCAGGATGTTGCAGCCCTCACGGCCCACCATCTGGCGGGCGAAAGCCTGGGTCGGCAGCAGGGTGCCGATGAAGTTCAGGTTGAACACCATCTCCACGCCGCTCTCGTCAAGGTCGAAGAAGGTCACGGTGTCGGTGTCAAGGTCGCCCATCTCGAAGTATTCCTTGTCGGTGTTGGCGCGGGCGTTGTTGCCGCCGGCACCATTTACGAGGATGTCGCAGGGGCCGAGGTCTGCCAGCACGTCTTCGGCCACCTGCAGGCAGTTGGCCTTGTTCATGACGTTGCAGGTATAGCCGCGGGCTACGCCGCCCTCGGCCTCGATCGCGTCAGCCAGCTCCTTGAGCTTTTCCATGTTGCGGCCCAGCAGGGCGACCTTTGCACCGGCCCGCGCCAGCGCTTTGGCGAAGATGGAGCACAGGGTGCCGCTGGCACCGGTGACAACGGCCACCTTGCCGGTGAGGTCGGTGTTCAGAACTTTCTTTTCCATAACAGATCTCCTCTTCGTTGCTTAAACTTTGCCCGCGCCCCTGTCCAGGATCTTATCGAACCGGGAGAAGAAGGTAGCGGCGGTGACGGTGGCGGCGATGATGTCGCTGACCGGCTCGGCCAGGAAGACGCCGAACACCGGGTCTGCGACCACATGCGGCAGGATGAAGATGAGGGGGATGAGCAAAATCAGCTTGCGCAGGCAGGCCAGCAGCAGGCTGACCTTGGCCTGACCCAGCGCCATAAAGCTCTGCTGGCAGGCGATCTGGATGCCCAGCGAGAAGATGCCAGCCATGTAGATGCGCATGGCCCAGGTGGTGTATTCGATCAGAGTGGCATCCGAGGTGAAGATGCCGGCCACCACACCGGGCACCAGCATCATCAGCACCCAGAAGATGGCTGTGTAGCCGAAGCAGACCAGAAGCTGGAAGCGGAAGGCCTCCTTGACGCGCTCTTTCTTGCCTGCACCGAAGTTGAAGCTCATCACCGGCTGGCCGCCCTGGCAGACGCCGGAGACCGGCATACTGGCCAGCTGGGAAACGCTGGTGATGACCGTCATTGCGCCCACGGCCACGTCGCCGCCGTAGCGGGCCAGGCTGGAGCTGAAGCTGATCGAGAGCAGGCTCTCGGTGGACATCATGACGAAGGTGGAGATGCCCAGCGCCAGGACGGGCAGCACGATCTTCCCTTCGGGCTTGAGGTACTCTTTCTTCAGCCGGAGGGTGGTCTTGGGGCCGGTGAGGAAGCGGATGATCCAGATGGCACCCACAGCCTGGCTGAGCACGGTGGCGATGGCTGCACCCCGCACCCCCAGACCAAAGAGGAAGATGAGGATGGGGTCGAGCACGATGTTGATGACCGCACCGATGACGGTGGTCAGCATACTGATCTTGGCAAAGCCCTGTGCGGTGATGAAGGGGTTCATGCCCAGCACGATGAGGACGCAGACCGAGCCGAGGATGTAGATGCGGCTGTACGCCAGCGCATAGGGCAGGGTGGCGTCGCTGGCACCGAACATCCGCAGCAGGGCCGGTGCGGCGGCGTAGAACACGACGGTCAGCAGCACCGAGAAGATCAGCAGCATGGTGAAGCTGTTGCTGACGATCTTTTCCGCCTGGTCTTTGTCGCCCTGGCCCATGGCGATGGCGGTGCGGGGCGCACCACCGGCACCGATGAGCATCGCAAAGGCGTTCAGCAGCATCAGGATGGGGGTGAACAGGCCCACACCGGTCAGCGCGGCTGCGCCGATGCCGGGGATGTGGCCGATGTAGATACGGTCCACGATGTTATACAGCAGGTTGACGATCTGGGCCACCACGGCCGGGATCATCAGCTGGAGCAGCAGCTTTTTGACGCTGCCGGTGCCCATATCTCCTTGTTTTTTCTGTGTTTGTGCCATTGGTTTCTCCTTGCATGAAAAGGGCGGCCAGCACCCGAAGGGGGTGCGGACCACCGCATATTTTAATACGACAGGCCGAAATTCAACTCATAGTAATTGCCGGCGGCGTCACGGTAAGCGTAAGCCTTGCCATTTTCGTCCTTCATGCAGTCGGGCATGTAGGCATCCTTGGCGTAGCCGGGCACATCGTTGGGGCTGATGCAGACGCCGTCTGCATTGACGGCCAGCACTTCGTCGCCCTTGGGCAGGGTCAGCGGCAGCTTGCCGACCGGGGCAAAGCGGCCGAACAGGACATCCAGCGTTGCGGAGGGGTAGGTATCGAAGCCGACGGTCAGCGCATCGGAGACTTTTTCGATGCTGCCGACTTCCCAGGCCAGCGGGCAGTTGATGTTGGAAACGACCTTGCCGCCGTGTGCGTGGACCGCCTCGGCGATGCCGGGGATGCGGCTGGCACCGACCAGCGTGGTCTCCTGATGGGTCTCGGCGGTGGGCTTGCCGCTTTCATCCACGTTGCAGACGGTCTTGCCTTCGCAGATGTCCAGCTCCAGATAGCCCGGCGTTGCATTGAAGTATGCACCGGACTGCGGGCTGACCATCAGCAGGGCAATATCGGCCTCGGCGGGGTCGGCCACCAGCGTGACATTGCCCAGCATCTCGCGCAGGGCCTTGGTGGCAGCTTCGCCGGCCTCGGCGCTCTTGCCGAAGGCCTCGGCGTAGACCTTGCAGCCGTCCTTCAGGGGCAGGGTGCCGTCGTTTTTCAGCAGGACGACGCTCTCGCGGTGGACGCGGCTGGCCTCTTCCCAGTCGGCCTTGGTGGCCACGACCTCGGCAGCCTTCCGGGGGTCTGCATAGGGATCTTCGAACATGCCCTGACGGAACAGCTCGGTCAGGGTGCGGCGGACGGCGCGGTTCAGGCTCTCGTCGGTCAGGACAAGGTCTTCCTTCCGGAAGCCTGCGGGTACCTCGTGGGTGTCGTAGTAGCCGTTGGTAGCGCGGGCGTAGCTCTCCTCGCCGAACGCATTGTCCAGCAGACCGGAGATCAGGTCCACGCCGCTCTGGGTGACGGCGTAGCCGATGCGCTCCGGCTCATCCAGCATATCGACGCCCCAGCACATGTTGTGGACGATGCCGGTGTCGGAGTTGATGTAGCCCTTGAAGCCCATCTGGCTGCGGAGCATCCCGTCGATGAAGACCTTGTTGTAAGCGAAGCCATAGGGATTCAGCGCGATGGGGTTGCCCTCGAAGTCCTCCTGCGGGGCGCTCTTCTCAGCGGACGGCTTGGAGTAGTAGGGCATGATGGACTCGGCGTTGTGGCGGATGGCCGCACGGAAGGTCGGGATGTGATACTTCTGCAAGGAACCGGGGGTGGCGTAGATGTTCCACTGACCGGCTGCATAGTGGGGGTCGAAGCCGTTCTCACGGGCACCGCCGCCGGGGAAGTGCTTCACGGTCACGGACACGCCGTCCGGGGTGACGCCGTTGCTGCCGCCCTGGATGCCGGGGATGAGGTGGTCGAAGATCTCCTCGATCAGCTCCGGGTCCTCGCCGAAGGTGCCGAAGGTGCGCTGCCAACGAGGGTCGGTGACGCAGTCGGCCATGTACATGTAGCCCTTCTTCAGGCCGCAGGCGTTCCACTCGCGGCGGATGGTGTCGGCGAACTTGTCGATGATGTCGATGCGGGCGGTGCCCTTGACGGCCGCTGCGATGCCCAGAGTGCCGGGCCAGGTGGCGAAGACACCGGCGGCATCGTTCATGCCGAAGACGACCTCGCCGTTCTCGTTGCGGCTGTTGGACATGACCTGCATGGGCACGAAGTGCTCACAGGTCTCGGTCAGGTATTGCAGCTGGTTCAGATAGTCGGCCAGATCTTCGGGGGTGGGGTTCTCGCGCAGGATGACGTGGCGGTTGAAGCACTTTTTGACCATGTCGGAGGTGCTGGGCAGCGCCTGATGGCCGAAGATGCTGTCGGAAACGTCCACCGGTGCCTCATCCAGCAGGCCGGAGTCATCGCCCACGGGCTTGTGGCCGTTGGCAGCCAGACGGGGCGAGGGGTACTTGGGGCCCATCCGCCAGTCAGAGGTGAACAGCTGGCCGATCTTCTCGCTGGTGGTCAGGGTCTGGACATAGGCTTTGGCGCGCTCTTCCGGGGCAAGGCGCCAGTCGTTGACGGCGCTGACGGTGCCGGTGCCGTCGATATCCTTGAAATAGAGGCCATCCTGTTCGATGACCCGGCGCTCCACCGTGCCGATGGTGGGGCCGTTTGCGTTGACATAGCGCTGGACGCGCTGGGATGCTTTCGTTGCCATGTGATTTCTCCTTTTTATTTTACGCCGTCTGCGGTGGGGTTCGTGATACCTATATTATAATGGCAGACCCCAGAAAGGGATTAGAAAAATTTTTGGAAAAATCCGCACTTTCCTAATATTCTTTTCCATGCAGGTCCATGCAGGCGGAGAAAACTGGCAATGTGCTGTACTAGTATATCAATGATATGTACAATTTGACCAATAGGTTTTTGGAAAGTTGTGAAAATTGCTTCAAAATAGTAAAATCGTCCTGTTTTACCTCAAAATATTACTAACAGAATTTCAAAATATCGTTCATAATAAGGACATAAAGTCCCGATGTGCCGCACAGTGGCAGGTGCGGTTTTCAAACGGGGCAAAAACGGAGAACGCCTTGTTTACAAATTAAGGAGAGAAAACGAAATGGCAAAAACGAGAAGTCTGCCGGATAAGTACTACGACAAAGACTACGAGCACAACGGCATCCACCGCGTTCCGCTGTGGCGCATCGCATGCTTTGCACTGAACAACACGGCTACCAACCTGTACATGATGATGATGGGTTACGCTACCTACTACCTGATGGGCTGGGTCGGCGTCGGCATGATGCTGGCCTCTTCCCTGAGCATGATCATGCGTATCTGGGACGGTGTCACCGACCCGTTCGTGGGCTTCATGGTCGATAAGACCAACGGCAAGTTCGGTAAGAACCGCCCGTTCATCGTCATCGGCAATATCATTCTGGCCGTGACCAGCTTCATCCTGTTCCACGTCACCCACCAGCTGCCGCAGGCAGTCCGCTTCCCCTTCTACGTTGTGGTCCTGATGATCTACTATCTGGGCTACACCTGCCAGTGCGTCGTTACCAAGTCTGCACAGTCCTGCATGACCAATGACCCCAAGCAGCGCCCCATGTTCGCTTCCTTCGACGGCGTGTTCAACACCGTTCTGTTCGCTGGTCTGGCGGTTGTGTTTGCGAATATGGCAAACAGCTACAAGGATGTCGGCGGCTATGCTTCCACCCAGTTCTTCCACAGCCTGTGGGTCATGACCGCCATTGTTTCCGGTATCTTCACCCTGCTGGCTGTCATCGCCATCGCCCCGAAGGACCGTCCGGAGTTCTTTGGCACCGGCAAGCCGGTCAAGGTCGGCCTGAAGGATTACTGGGATACCCTGAAGAACAACCGCGCCATCCAGATGCTGGTCCTGTCCGCATCTACCGATAAGCTGGGCTCCTCTGCCCGTACCAGCGCTGTCTCCGTTGCGATGTTCGCCTGCATCGCCGGTTCTACCGTTCTGCAGGGCAACGTGACCGCTCTGACCACCATCCCCAGCGTCATCGTCACCTTCCTGGCCATCTCTCTGGTGGCTACCAAGTTCGGCCAGCGCAAGGCCATGATCATCGGCTCCGTCGGCGGTCTGGTCATCAACGCTCTGACCATCGCCCTGTGGCTGCTGGGCGACCCCACCACCATGACCTCTGACCCCGCTAAGGGCACCCTGAACTGGGGCTACTTCCTGATCCTCCATGTCCTGCTGAGCGTTGCTTACGCAGGCTTCCAGGGCATCTCCGGCAACATCGTCATCCCCATGACTGCGGACTGCGCCGACTACGAGGTCTATCGCTCCGGCAAGTACGTTCCCGGCCTGATGGGCACCCTGTTCAGCTTCGTCGATAAGCTGGTCTCCTCCTTCGCTCCCATGATCGCCGGTGTCATGTTCACCATCTGCGGCTTCGCTGACCACAACCCCGTTGAGGGCGACGTGGCTACCATGAAGCTCCGCATCGGCTGCGCCTTCTGCTACAGCGGCGTCATCATGATCGGCCTGCTGTGCAACCTGATCGCCATGAAGTTCTATCCCCTGACCAAGGAGAAGATGGCTGAGATCCAGGACGAGGTCGCTGCCATCAAGATGAAGGCAATGGCTGAAAACGCATAATCCAAGCTGCCACGCTTTCTGATTCTGCGGAAACTACATCCCATGGGAAAGACCGCTCACCGGCTACGTGCACAGTGGGCGGCTTTCCCGATTTTATGAGACAAAGACAGAGGTACGACAATGGCAAATACCCAATGGACAAAAGACCCCGACCACGGTTTTATCTGGAATTCCATCGAACATTATTTCTATTGGAAGGAAAACCGCCAGCGCCATGAGGTAAACCGGAAAAAGTATCTCCGCCTTTGCATTCTGGGGGCCTTTGGGGCGCACCAGTTCTACGCCAAGCGCCCGGTTTTGGGGGTGCTGTATCTGGCCACCTTCTGGACCGGCTTTTCGGCAGCCATGACCATCGTGGATGCTGTCATCGCGGCCCCCATGAAGCCGGACGAGAACGGCAGCATCTGGCTGTGACGCCCCACCTCTTCTGAGCGGTTCCGCCGGGACCGGAAAGGTACAGTGCTATGAGCAACGTTTTGCAGACCCTGTTCAATACCAATCATGAGCTGCCTGATCTGCAGGTCATCGTGATTCTGGCTATCCTTGCGATCGTTGCGCCCTCGGTGGCTAAGTATCTTCATCAGCGGCGTTCCAGCGGCAGCACCAAGACCTCTGCCGCCTCGGCAAAGCCCCGCGCTCAGCACAAGAAAAAGCGCTGAGCGGCTGAACTTTCTACGACATTTCCCTCTATTCATTCATCTCATTTACCTCCTTTCTTTTCGAAGAAACACCAAAAGCCCGCAGCTTTCGCTGCGGGCTTTTGGTGTTGCGGCCTCCCCTCTCAGGAGCCTCTGAACAGGACGACAAAATGCCCCGGCAGGTGCTGCACAGCATCTGCCGGGGCGGTTTTATGGGGCTTTAACTTTGGGTCCTATCCGGGAACGCTCAGACCTTCTTGATCTTGATGAGCTGTGCGTTCAGGCTTTCCAGGAAGCCATCGGGCAGAGCCATGACGTTGCCCAGATTCTCCGGGGACATGGTCTTCAGCATATCCCACATGCCGGAGCCGGGCTTCACATCAAAGTTGGTGGTCAGCTTCACGACCTTGGCAACGAGGGCGAAAGCTTCGGGGCACTTGGAGACTTCTTCCATGTTGTCCTTGATGCTGTAGTAGCCTTCCGGGAACTCCATGGGAGCCTTGAGGTCCAGATCCAGGCTGCCGACCTGCTTGAACCAGTTGGCAACGCCCTCCTGGCGCTCGTTGAACTCCGGCAGGGTGTAGTAAGCGGGCTCCTCGGCGACCTTCTCCAGGGTGATGGAATCCTTCACATCGCCGGCCACAGCCAGGATGGTGTTGAAGCCTTCGTTCAGAGCAACGTCGAACTTGAAGACGCGGTGCGCGGTCTGCTGGCCGACTTCCTTGCCGTTGACGTACAGAACGACGGTATCCTGGTTGGAGTAGACCTTGATCTCGGTGGTCTCGCCTGCGCGCTGTGCGTGGCGGCGGCCAGCGATGTGGACCATCGGGGTCTGGGTCCAGTAAGCCTGATAGACAAAATAGCTGTCCTTCTTGGTCTTGCGGTCCATGGTGATGAGGCCCTTGTTGTTGCGGCCGCTCACGCCGCCCTCATGACGGGCAGCGCAGCCGAAGTCGAACATGTTCCAGACGTGGGAAGCCCACACCCAGGGACGGTCCTCGAAGACCTGTGCCATGTGCTCGTGGTACAGTGCCTGATACTCCTCGGTGTAGTCCTTGCACTCCGGCGTGTTGCTGTGCCAGTTGATGATGCCCTCGCAGCCGTACTCGGAAACGCCGATGCAGATGTCGGGGTGGTCGGCGTGGAACTTGTCCAGCCAGGGGCCGTTCTGCTCCATCTTGCCGCCGTACCAGCCGAAGTAGTGGTTGTAGCTCTCCAGGTCGGTGATGTGGTGCATGGGGCCGTCCACGGGGGTGTGAGAAACGTGTGCAATGGTGGTCAGGCGGGTCGGGTCAAGCTCCTTGCAGAGCTTCTCCAGATCGTGGTGGGTGTCCACCAGCTCCTGAGAGATGCCGCCGATCAGGATCTCGTTGGAGATGCCCCAGAACATGATGGAGGGGTGGTTGTAGTTCTGGATGATGAGCTCCTTCATCTCCTCCATGACGTGGGTGTGTGCGCCCTCGCCCTTCTTGAAGACGCTGATGAAGGGGATCTCAGCCCAGACGGCGAAACCGATCTCGTCGCAGGCATCGTAGAAGTCCTGGCTGTGCTGATAGTGTGCCAGACGGATGGTGTTGGCGCCCAGCTCCTTGATGAGCATAGCGTCCTCATAGTGCTCTTCGGGGGTCAGCGCGTTGCCCTCGAACACGCGGTCCTGATGGCGGGAAACGCCGCGCAGCGGGGTGGGCACACCGTTGATGGAGAAGCCTTCGTTGGGCGTGACCTTGAAGGAACGGACACCGACGTTGGCGTAGATCTCATCGACGGCCTCGTTGTTGCGCTGCAGGGTCGCAGTGACGGTGTACAGATTGGGCTCGTCCATGCTCCACAGCTGTGCATCGGGCACGTAGATGGTGACTTCGGTCTCGGCGGAGCCGCGGACAGCGGAAGCGACTTCGCGGCCGAAGCAGTCCTCGATGCTGTACAGAACGGTCAGGTCGTCAGCGGGGTTGGTGACGAAGCTCTTGATGGTGAAGTTTGCACCGCCGTCCTCCGTGGGGACCGGGGTGACCATGATGCCGGGGCCGCCGTAGTAGTCCAGATCAAAGTGTGCATTGGGCACACTGATCAGGTTGACGCCGCGGTACAGACCGCCGTAGAAGGTGAAGTCGGCGGAAGCGGGGTACATGGACGGGGTGTCCTCGTTGGAGACCTCGATGGTCAGCTCGTTCTCACCCTCGTGGCACAGATCGGTGACATCGGCACGGAAGATGGAGAAGCCGCCCTCGTGGGTGGTGGCGACCGTACCGTTGACCTTCACGGTGGCGTTCAGCGCAGCAGCGAGCACCTCAACATAGGTGCGGCCGCCCTCACGGGGCTGCTTGGGCTGCTCGAAGGTGCGGGTGTAAACGCCGGTGGTGCGCAGGTAGCTGCCGTTGCCGTCGTTGCCGTCCACAGCGTTCCAGGTGTGGGGCAGGTTGACCTGCTCCGTCACATGGTCGCCCTTGGGGAAGGACAGGGTCCAGTTTTCGTTCAAGGAAATGATCTCTCTCATTGATACGACTCCTTCTCAGTTTTTTCTCTGTGTGGGTCTGCGGTGCAGACCTCGTTGTGAGATTAGTATATCACAGGAAGTCTCCGGAACGTTTGTACAAAATCGCGTCAAAATAGTAATATTTTGTGAAAATTCCAACGACCGGCCCGCTTTTGTGCAGAAGAAAACGGCCCCGGCAGCTGCCGGAGCCGTTTTCAGGCTTGCATCAGATCCCGCATTCGTCCAGGATGCCGCGCAGGGTGTCTGCGGACTTCCGGAGGTCGGCGGATTCCTTCTCGCTCAGTGCGATGGGGACCAGCTCTTCGAGGCCGTCGGCACCCACAACGGCGGGCATGCTCAGAACGACATTGTCCACGCCGAAGTCGCCGTGCATCATCGAGGAGATGGGCAGGATGGACTTCTCGTCCCGGATGATGACCTCGCAGATGCGCTTGACGGCCATTGCGACGCCGTAGTAGGTGGCGCGCTTCTTCTCAATGATCTCGTAGGCGCTGTTCTTGACCTTCTCCGCGATGTTCTCCTGCGACTGGTCGTGATTGTAGTGGCCGCGCATCTCGCAGAAATCGTCCAGCGCGATGCCGGAGACGTTGGCGCTGCTCCAGGCCGCGATCTCGCTGTCGCCGTGCTCGCCGATGATGAAGGCGTGGACGCTCTTGCTGTCCACGGACAGGTGCTCGCCCAGCTGATACTTCAGGCGGGCGGTGTCCAGCACGGTGCCGGAGCCGATGACCCGTTGCTCCGGGAAGCCGGACAGCTTGATGGCGGCATAGGTCAGGATGTCCACCGGGTTCGCCACCACCAGCAGGATGCCGCGGCATTCCCGCTTGGCGATCTCCGGGATGATGCTCTTGAAGATGTTCAGGTTCTTGTGCACGAGGTCCAGCCGGGTCTCGCCGGGCTTCTGGCCTGCGCCTGCCGTGATAACGATGATGGCGGCATCCACGATGTCATCGTAGGTGCCGGCATAGATCTTCATGTTGCCCACAAAGGGGATGCCGTGGCTGATGTCCATGGCTTCGCCCTCGGCCTTGGCGTGGTCTGCGTCGATCAGGACGATCTCCGAGAACAGCTTGCTCTGCATCAGCGCAAAGGCGGACGCCGAGCCGACGAAGCCGCAGCCGATGACGGCGATCTTGCGTAAATTGACGTTGTTCATAGGTTGCTTTCCCTCTTCTGCCGCCCACGGCGGCTCCATTCATTCCAAAACCTCTCCCGCCGGGAGAAGCTGCCGGGCTAAATCGTTAAACTTTTGCCAAGCTTGGATACATTACCAGAAATCACGGCATCTGTCAAGTGCAGGCGCAACGACGCCGCTGCTTTTTCACAGGATGCCGCACAGCCCTTGAAAATATACCCGGCAGACGCAGAAGAAAACCAGTTGACGGAAAGCGGGAACTTTGTTATAATAATAGGGCTATCAAGCGGCTTTGACAGCTTCTGCCCGCCGCTCTGGAGCGCGAAGGGAATAGGGAGATGTATCGAAGCGGTCGTAACGAGAACGACTCGAAATCCAAGTGGATGCTTCGCCGGATGTCTCCATATCACACGAGGAAACGTCAATTTTGATGTCCTGACAGGCTTCAAAGCCTGTCTGAACGATGCGTTTTCTAACAATATTCTAACAGCAACTGTTCCAAGTTTCAAGGCCGATTTGCGATATACAAATCGTAAATCGGCCATGAAAATATACTTGGAGATGTATCGAAGCGGTCGTAACGAGAACGACTCGAAATCGTTTTGTCCTTAACCGGGCACGTGGGTTCGAATCCCACCATCTCCGCCAGAAGTCGCAGATTCAAACGAATCTGCGACTTTTTCTTTTGCATCAAGCAGAGAAAGATCGTTTTTGCCTCATCACAGTATGCTTTATACATGAACGATAAATCCATAATTATTTGGGGAGTTTGGATTCTCCCAAAAGGTTCGCAATGACCCCAGCAGACCCCTGTTTGCTCTTGTAATCGAGATGTGCGTAGATGTCAGCGGTGGTAGAAAAGGTGCTGTGCCCCAGCCATTCCTGAACCTGCTTCATGGATACGCCGTTCATCACCATCAGGCTGGCGCAGCTATGGCGCAGGTCGTGAAAACGGATGTGCTTCAGCCCGTACTTGGTCAGCAGCCAATCAAAGTGCTCCGTCACGAAGTTCGGGCGGATCAGCTTGCCTTCCTGATCGGTGCAGACGAAATCCAGATACTCAGTGCTGTAGCTCTTCTTGAACAGCTTGCGGTAAAGCTGCTGCTTTTCCTTCTGCTTCAGAAGTTCTTCTTCCACAGCCGGGATCAGCGGCAGGGTGCGGCAGCTGGTCTTGTTCTTCATCACATCGCTGACCACAGGAACGTACTTGCCGTTCACCAACTGTTCCGTCACCTTGTGATTGATGGTGATGGACTTGCGCTCAAAGTCGATAGACGACCACTTCAACCCCAGTACCTCGCTGCGGCGCAGACCGTAGTAGGCTGTAATGAGGATGCACAGGTGCAGGGGGTCATCCTGCGATACTTCCAGCAGCTGCTGGACTTCATCCTTGGAGTAGAAGTTGGGCCGGAAGCTGTTCTTCTTCGGGCGGTCAACTTTCAGCATCGGGTTGGTTTCCAGATAGTCCTTGCGGACGGCATCCTTGAACGCTTTACCGAAGATGGCGTGGTAGTGAATGACCGTGTTGGTGGTGTAGCCCTCCAGCAAGATCTTCTCCTGAAACTCATCCAGCACCTGCGGCGTGACCTCGCACAGCTTCAAGCCCAGCGGCTCAAAATACTGCGTGATGCGCCCGGTGATCATCCGATTGTAGCTGATAAAGGTTGCAGGCTGGATGGATGCTTTATGGACTTGCACCCACTCGTTGAGATAGTCCAGAAACAGCATCTCCGACTTGCTGACGGGTTGGAGGGGTTGCGGCAGAGGCTTGGTGGTTTTAGTATCTACTTTTTCGTAGGCTCCGCCCCGCCCTGTGGGCAGCTCCCCGGTCTCATCATAGCGGAGCAATACTTCCCGGAGCATGGATTCCGCCTTGCGCTTGTTGCCCCGGACGGTTAGACCTGTGGAGATCCACTTGATCTTCCGCTTGCCGTTGGCATCATAAAGATTGATCACGAAATAGAAACGTCCATTTTTCTCTTGGACAGACCCTGTAGTTTTCATCATAAACCTCCTTTGGGTCAACAGGCGTGCTGTCCGTTGCTGCACCCACAGCATACCACATCCAGCGGCGGATTTCCAGCCGGGAAGGTGCTCTGCCCGGTGAGCAGGAACTCGATCACACTCAGCTTCGGGATACGATAGGTGCGGCCGATTTTAAGCGCAAACAGGCGGCGGGAACGGATCAGTTCCCCAACTGTATGGCGGTTCAGACCAAGCATCTCCGCAGCCTGCTGAAGGCTGACGGCATCGGGGTAGCCGGGAAACATCTGGGAATAGGCATCGTTAAACTTCATAGACCCTCCTTGGATATGGCAGATGATCATGCCGTGAAAACTGATAATTTGAAAAAGCTTAGATAAAGCTTGAGGATAAAAGCGATATGTAAGAGAAGCCGGCTAACATGCTGACTTCCCGAAAAATATGTTAAGGTCTCCCATATTCGCCCTCGGCACCCTAGGAGTGGGGAATCGTCCAGCAGCGGGCTTGCACCGCACCATTGGCATTTCAGCCACCCCGTCTTCGTTATGACCGGGCTGCGAGTTACAGAAGTACCTTTTGTGAAGTACCGGACGATTGAACTATTCTGTTTTCAAAGAACAGAGTTTTATAGAAAATCTTCGAAATTTAAGGCTTCCGAAAAATTGTCCCTCTAATTGGTAGGCATCGAGAAAGGCCAAAAAGTAACCTGAAAAAGAAATTTGTTAAAAAGTTCTTGGAAAATATAGCCGAAGTAGCTTCTTGGTTAAAATAACGTCGGTCCATGGGGTAACCGATGGAGGGCGAAACTTTGCAACAATGGCGGTGCCTGAAGTTGAAAGTGGTCTTGAAAAAAGATGCCCTCAATAGGTAGCCGACGAAAAAGGCCAAAACGTAGCAATGCTTTTGAAAATTAACAAAAAAGTCACAATTTGCATTTGCAAATCGTGCGTCTGCTATTAAACGGAATTGTCATAATAATCATACGAGTACAAGCAAACCTTCGTGAAAGAAGATACTCCGAAGAAATACCCCTCTATATACGAGCCCACGAAAAGGGCTATTCTGCACCCACCACTTACAATCTGTAACCAAGATGTAATCGTTCAAATTGATACTAGCCAGAAGAATCCTTCATAGCGTCAAAAAGTGTGTCACCTGCGGATAGGTGGCAATGTAAAGAGAGCTGACAGTAGTTTCAACTCTCGCGTCGCAGATAGGCTTACAGTCCATCTGCGTCAATATGATATAGGTCTCCCATATTCGCCCTCGGCACCCTAGGGGTGGGGAATCGTCCAGCAGCGGGCTTGCACCGCTTCATTGGCATTTCAGCAACCCCGTCTTCGTTATGACCGGGCTGCGAGTTACAGAAGTACCTTTTGTGAAGTACCGGACGATTGAACTGTTCTGTTTTCATGGAGCCGCTTTTTATAGAAAATCTTCGGAATTTAGGGCTTTTGAAAAATCATCCCCCTAATTGGTAGCCGACGAAAAAGGCCATTCTGCACCCACAATTTATAACTTGTAACCAAGATGTAATCTCTCGAATCGATATTCGCCAAAAAAAGAAGCCTTCATATACGAACCCAGTTGAAAGGCCAAAATACAACCACATCTTTGAAAGTTAACAAAAAAGTCACAATTGGCACTTATGAAAAAAGAAGACTGGATTTCTCCAGCCTTCCAAAAGTATGTATCAATGGTTGCAGTTCAAGATCTTCTCAAGCGTGTCCGCAAACCTGACATCCTGCTCCTTCGTCCGCTTTGGGCTCCCCTTGGGGTGCTTTCCGGCACGGAGGAGCTTTTTGTTTTCATACCGCCGCAGCATGAGAGCGTCTATGTTGTCGGCGGTGTATTCCAGACCATTCTGGTTCAGCACCCGGGCGCACTTGGCAAGGCACATACTCGCCAGCCCGTAGTCCTGTGTTACGACCACATCCCCCGGTTTGACCCGGTTGACCAGCGCAAAGTCTACGCTGTCGATACCCTTGTCGAATACCATCGTCTGTGCACCCTCACGTTCGATCTGGTGCGAGGTGTCGCACAGGATGATGACAGGAACGCCGAACTGCTTTGCAATCTGCAATGTCAAATCGACAACCGGACAGCCATCTGCATCGATCAAAATGGTCATGCGTGTTCCTCCATCACCCACCGAAAGGCTTTCGCAGTGCGCAGGTCAGCGTCTTTGAAATGCCCGCCGCTGTTCCATTCAAGGGTGCAGTCTGCGCCACGCTCTGCAAGCCGACTGTGCAGGGTGCGGATATTATCCCCCACCGCAGCCATGACAGCGTTTTTCGTGCGCTCTTCCTTGTCGCCAAGGCTCAGATAAATGTGCTGTGCCTGTATCAAATGCTGCTGTTCAAACTCCATCCAGCCCGGAAACCAAACAGAGGGGGATGCGGCGGCGACACCATAGAACAGATCAGTCTGGGTGGATGCCCACAACGCAAACAGCCCGGCCAGTGAATAGCCGCCCAGAATGATTTTGACGTTTTCCGGGAGATGAAACTGCCGCTTCAGCGTGGGGATGACCTGTTCTATCAGAAAGCGCAGGGTGTCCATAGCATTGCCGCCAAACCCTTGCGTTCCCCACACAGCAGGGGCTTCCCACGGAGAAAGTGCATCGTTCCAGCTTTCCACTGGAATAGCCGCAAACAGAAAGTGGTGCGCACTCTGTGCAATAGCGGCAACCTCGCTGTCCATGCGCTGCAACTCATGTTCGCCGGTCATTTGGAGCAGCAGGTATTCCGCATGGGCTTCGCCGTAAATGCGGCAAGGTCTGCTCCCGATTTGCATTGTCTGTGCGGTCACTGCGACGTCCTCCCGAAAAAACTTTGATAAGCCCAGTATAGCAACTGAAAAATCATTTTGCAATTCAAAAGGCGTTCATAGCCGTAGCAAGCAGTGTCTTCGTATATACAAAGACCATTTTGCGTTGCAAAATGCTTGTTGGGAAATCCCAAACCCTTGAACTACATCCGATGGATGCAGGCTACGCGTTTTTTGCAAAACGCTCTTTCAGCACACCGCAGGAATGCGCAGCCATCACGGAATTGTGATGATTACAGGGATTGGGATTGCATCCCAACAAGCGAATGAACACAGCAGAATTTTAATTCTGCGTGCGAATTTAGCCTTTGTGCGCACAAAGGCTCTGCTCGCCATGGTTATGGCTCTGCGAATGCGATTGAGAAACTTTTCATTCGCATTGCAAACCGGGTGGCACTTTTGTATAATTGGTTCAATGAACACACGCATAAAATCGGAGGGGCTGTCCGATTAAAAAATCTAAAAATGCGCTATTGCAGGCCACTGGGAGGAATAGCATGAACAAGCAGCAACTCGCATCGAAAATCTGGGAATCTGCCAACAAGATGCGCTCTAAAATCGAAGCCAACGAGTACAAGGATTACATTCTGGGCTTCATGTTTTATAAATTTCTGTCGGACAAAGAAGTCAAATGGCTGAAAGAGAATGACTGGACAGACGAATATCTGCCGGATTTGACCGAAGACGATGTCGAAACGCTGGATACCGTTCGGAAGAATGTCGGCTATTTTATCGCCTATGAAAATCTGTTTTCCACATGGATCAGCAAAGGCAACGACTTCAAGGCTGACGACGTAACGGTGGCATTGCAGGCATTCAGTCGACTGATCGACCCGCACCACAAAAAGGTGTTTGACGGTGTCTTTGCTACGCTGCAAACCGGCCTGTCCAAACTGGGTGAAAGCTCCGGTGCGCGGACAAAGGCCATTCGCGACCTGATCTATCTCATCAAAGATATTCCCATGGACGGCAAGCAGGATTACGATGTTCTCGGCTTTATCTACGAATATCTGATCAGCAACTTTGCAGCAAACGCAGGCAAGAAGGCCGGCGAGTTCTACACGCCGCACGAAGTTTCGCTGCTCATGTCTGAAATCGTGGCGTACCACCTGAAAGACCGGGAAGAGATCAAAATTTACGACCCCACTAGCGGTTCCGGCTCTCTGCTGATCAACATTGGTCAGTGTGCAGCACGGTATATGGGCAATGGCAACAACATCAAATACTACGCACAGGAGTTGAAGGAAAACACCTACAACCTGACCCGCATGAACCTTGTCATGCGCGGCATTCTGCCCGACAACATTGTAACGCGCAACGGCGATACGCTGGAGGAAGATTGGCCGTACTTTGAAGAAAACGACCCGGTTAACACCTACGACCCGCTGTTTGTGGATGCGGTGGTATCAAATCCCCCATATTCGCAGGCATGGAATCCGAACGACAAAGAGAACAACCCGCGCTTTTCGGATTACGGCCTTGCCCCCAAAGGCAAGGCAGACTACGCCTTTTTGCTGCACGACCTGTATCATATCCGCAATGACGGCATTGTGACCATCGTTCTGCCCCACGGTGTTCTATTCCGTGGCGGTGAAGAAGGTACAATTCGCAAAAATCTGATTGACCACAACAACATTGATGCAATCATCGGTCTGCCCGCCAATATTTTCTTCGGCACAGGCATTCCCACCATCATCATGGTACTGCGGAAGAATAAAAAGGATTCGGACGTTCTGATTATTGATGCGTCTAAGGGCTTTGAGAAGGACGGCAAAAACAACAAGCTGCGTGCCTGTGACATCAAACGCATTGTGGATGCTTACAAGGAACGCCCGGAGAAAATCGAAAAGTTCGCACGCAGAGTATCCCGCGCAGAGATTATCCAGAATGATTACAACCTGAACATCCCCCGGTATGTGGATTCCTCGGAAAAGGCTGAGAGCTGGGATATTTACGCTTCCATGTTTGGCGGCATTCCCGAGGCCGAACTGCAAGACCTGTCTGCCTACTGGACAGCATTCCCGCACTTGAAAGCGGCTCTGTTCAGCCCGGACAACGAAGCCTATTGCCGTCTGAATGTGGCCAATTTAAAGAACGCTGTTCTGTCCCACCCGGATGTGGTGGCGTTCAAGACCGCTTTCCAGAATGCTTTCGGTGACTTTGATGCCTACTTGAAGTCCGCACTCATCGACGGCATGACGCAGCTGAATGCTGCCGGCGAGGAAGAACGCCTGAGCCGGGAGATCTTTGCACGGCTGGCAGAGATTCCGCTGGTTGACCGCTATGCAGCATACCAGCTTTTGGACGATGACTGGAAGAAAATCGCCATTGACCTTGAAATCATCCAGACCGAGGGTTTTGCTGCAACCAAGCAGGTAGACCCCAACATGGTGCTGAAAAAGGATGCCGAAGTACAGGACGGCTGGGTGGGTCATGTGCTGCCCTTTGAGTTGGTGCAGAGCGTTAAAATGCACGAGGAAGTAGCAGCGCTGCGGGCAAAGGAAACCAGACTCTCCGAAATCGCCGGAGAATATGAAAGCTATCTGGACGAACTGAGCGAGGAGGACAAGGAGCAGAACTTTGTGAATGACGCAAAGGACGCCTTTGTTGCCGCTGAAGTCAAAAAGGCCATCAAAGCGCGGGAGGTAGAACCTGCCACCATGAGCATTCTGAAGGATGTGGACGCGCTGTTTGCCGAGGAAAAGACCCTGAAAAAGCAGGTCAAGGACGACAGCGCCGCCCTCCACCAGCGCACCAAGAGCGTGATCGAGCACCTGACCGATGAAGAAGTGCGTGACCTGCTGCATCGCAAGTGGATCCTGCCCCTGATGGAAAATCTGAACAGTCTGCCGGATGCCGTTCTGGACGATTTTGTGAAGCAGTTGGATGCCGTCTGCAAGAAATATGAAACCACTTTTGAGGACGTAGAGAGCCAGATCGCCAGCACCGAGCACGAATTGCTGGGGCTGCTGGACGATTTGCAGGGAAATGAATTTGACATGCAGGGCATTGCAGAACTCAAAAAGTTGCTGGGAGGTGAATGATTATGCAGGATAACGAGAAGAAACCTGCCCTCCGGTTCAAGGGCTTTACTGACCCTTGGGAACAGCGTAAGTTCTCTGATATTACTTTTCCAGCAGGAGAAAAGAATCGAGACAATCTTCCGCTAGAAAGCTATTCTATAACAAACGAGCATGGATTTATCCCGCAAGATGAAAAATTTGA